>NZ_VRMC01000082.1:0-25391 GCF_008369905.1 Pseudonocardia sp. EV170527-09 | reverse complement strand
GAGCTATTTACACCGCGTCCACCGCCGATGCCGCTGCAGCCGCGCTGGATGATCTCGATGACGAGTGGGGGCGAGCCTATCCGGCGATGATACGTTTGTGGCGTAACGCCTGGACCGAGTTCGTGCCGTTCCTCGACTACGACATCGAGGTCCGGAGGGTGATCTGTACGACGAACGCGATCGAATCGTTGAACGCCCGCTACCGGCGAGCGGTCCGAGCGCGAGGGCATTTCCCCAGCGAGCAGGCCGCGATGAAATGTCTGTACCTTGTCACCCGCAGCCTCGACCCGACCGGACGAGGCCACACCCGATGGATGATGCGCTGGAAGCCAGTCCTCAACGCCTTCGCCATCACTTTCGGTGACCGCTGGCCGGGCGCCGAGCACTACTGACAACATCGCCGGAACCACCGTTCTCGTTACAGACCCCGGCTCGACGTTGCTGATCGGGTTGCTCCCGACCTACGGGACGATCGGGGTGCTCGCCCCGGTGCTGCTGGTGCTCTGCCGGTTCCTGCAGGGGTTCGGGGCCGGCGCCGAGCAGGCCGGCGCCGCGACGCTGCTCACCGAGACGGTCGGTCGTGGCCGCCGGGGCCGCTACGCCTCGCTGGTCATGGTGGGTGCGGCGCTGGGTACCGCGCTGGGCGCGGTGGTCTGGGTCGCGGTCCAGCAGCTCGGCCAGGAGGCGCTGCTCGCGTGGGGCTGGCGGCTGGTGTTCGCGTCCAGCCTGGTCGTCACCGTCGTCGCCATGATCATCCGGCGCAGGCTCGACGAGAGCCCGGTCTTCACCGAGCTGAAGGAGACCCACGTCGCGCCGCGCCGACCGGCGGGCGAGGTGTTCCGGCACGGGCGGCGGCCGATGCTGCTGGTCCTGTTCATGAACGTCGGCGCCAGCGCGCAATCCTACACCTTCCAGGTGTTCGTCGCGTCCTACCTGGTGTCCTCGATCGGTGTGGACGCGTCGTTCGTGCCGCAGGTGCTCCTGGTCGGGGCGATCTGCGGGGGCATCGCGGCCTTCGGGTTCGGGGCGCTGTCGGACCGGTTCGGGCGCCGTCCGGTCTACTCGACGATCCTCGCCGCCATGGTCCTCCTGCCGGGACCCGCGTTCATCGCGTTCGGCACCGGGAACCGGGCCGCGATCGTCGTGACCATGATCGTGAGCTTCGTCCTGGCGGTGAACGGCGCCGTCGGGGTCCAGATGAGCTGGTTCCCCGAGCTGTTCGGCAACCGCTACCGCTACGCCGGTGTCACCCTGGGCCGGGAGTTCTCCTCCGCGCTCGGGGGTGGGGTGGCGCCGCTGATCTGCGCCGCCCTGATCGGGGCGTTCGCCGGGTCGTGGATCCCGGTGGCGGTCTACATGTCGGGCATGGCGGTCATCAGCCTGGTCGCGGCCCGGATGGCGCCGGAGACGGTCGACCGGGACCTGACCGTGCCGCAGGATGCGGGCGCGGTCGTCCCGGCCGACGGCGCGCCGGTCCGCTGAGCGACGGTGCCCGCCCGTCGCGGCGGGCGGGCACCGGGTCTCAGGCCGCCGGCACCGGGCCGCGGCGGGCGAAGTCCGGGGCCCGCTCCGGACGGAACCCCACGCCGACGAGGTAGGCGGGCACGATCTGCAGCGCCGGGACGCGATGCATCAGCCGCAGCAGCGGAACCGGGGGACCGTCGCGCCGCCCCGTCAGCGCCGGGCCGGCCATGGTGCGGTGCATGATCCGCTGGAGGCCCTGGACCAGCACCGTCGGGAGCAGCCTGCGGTTGCGGACCCGGCCGAGGTCCCGCTCGGTGAGGGTGCCCCGCTGCAACGGGGCGGCGAGCAGGGTCGCGGTGGCCACCGCGTCCTGGATCGCGAGGTTGATCCCGACGCCGCCGATCGGGGACATCGCGTGCGCGGCGTCGCCGATGCAGAGCAGACCGTCGACCTGCCAGCGGCGCAGCCGGTTGAGTTTCACGTCGAGGTGCTTCACCTCGTCCATCGAGGCGATGTCGCCGACCCGGTCGGCGTACTCCGGCATCAGCTCGGCGAGGTCGGCCCGGAACGCCTCGACCCCCGCGGCGCGCAGCCGCGCGTCGGCGCCCTTGGGCGCCATGTAGCCGATCTGGTAGTAGCCCTCGCGCGGGATGACGACCGCGAAGCGCCCGTTCCCGATCCGCGGCCGGAGGGAGGCGTGCAGCTCCTCGGGGCGGCGCGGCAGCCGGAACCACCAGGTGTCGAACGGGACGTCGTACTCGGTCACGGGCAGACCGGAACCGTCCCGCAGGATCGAGTGCCTGCCGTCGCAGGCGACCGTGAGGTCGGCCCGGATCTCGCCGGTGGTCTCTTCGCCGGGCGCGGTCGTCGTCACGTACCGGACGCCGGCGACCCGCCCGTTCTCCCGGATCAGCGAGGTGGCGCGGGTGTCGAGCCGGAGATCGAAGGTGGGTTCGTCGGCGGCGGCGTCGGCGAGCAGGTTCAGCAGGTCCCACTGCGGGACGAGCGCGATGTAGGGGTGGCGGACCCCGATCCGGCGGAGCAGCGACAGGTTCCCGATCCGCTGCGCGCCGCCCCGCCCTTCGGGGATCACGACCTCCTCGACCCGGCTCTGCGGCAGCGCGGCGAACCGCTCGCCCAGCCCCAGGTCGTCGAGCAGGTCCAGGGTGGTGGGGTGCACGGTGTCCCCGCGGAAGTCCCGCAGGAAGTCGCCGTGCTTCTCCAGCACGGTCACCTCGACCCCGGCCCGGGCCAGCAGCAGGCCCAGCATCATCCCGGCCGGGCCGCCCCCGACCACACAGCACGTCGTCCGCTCCGACATCACGCCCACCCCATTTCAACCAGCGTTGAATTAAGGCGAGTATGCGCCTCCGGGGACCGTCGTGCAATCGGTGTGACCGGCGGTGCTCAGCCGCCGAAGCGTCCCTGGGCCGACTCCGGGATCAGCGGCCGCTCGCCCCGGACCCGCAGCTCCTGCACCGCCCAGGTGTTGCCGTCGGGGTCGGCGAAGCCGAAGAAGGTGCCGCCGTCGCGCTCGTCGAGCACCGTCACCTCGCTGCACTCCACCCCGCGTCCGACGAGCTCGTCGCGCGCGGCCCGGGCGTCGGCGACGCAGAGCTGCAGCCCGCGCATCGAGCCCGGCGCCATCTCGTTCTGTGCCGGCGGCGAGCCGACGACGATCGAGCAACCCGAGCCCCGCGGCGTCAGCTGGGCGATGTGCATGTGCTCGGTGCGGGTGTCGTGGTCCAGGTCGAAGCCGACCCGGTCGCGGTAGAAGGCGACCGCGGCGTCGAGGTCCGACACCGGCAGCACGACGACCTCGAGTGTCCAGTCCATGGTGTGGCCCCTCAGGAGTGCGCCGCGGCGCGGAAGGAGTGCAGGAGCGCGGGGCCCTCGGGCCCCTCCCACATCACCTGGGTCAGCAGCAGGGAGATCACACCGCTCGACGGGTCGGAGCGCCAGCCGGTGCCCAGGCCGCCGTCCCAGCCGTAGCGTCCGCCGTCCTCGACGGCCAGGCCCAGGCCCCAGCCACAGCCGTCGTCGAGGAACGGGGCGGCACCGGCCCGCTGCGCGGTGCTCAGTCGGTCGGAGGTCAGCTCGGCCACCGCGCCGGGGGACAGGACCGGGCCGCCGCCCGCGCGCAGGGCCCGGGTGAACGCGAGCAGGTCGTCCAGGGTGGAGACCAGGCCACCGCCTCCGGAGGGGAACACCGGCGGGTTCGACCACGCGCCGTCGACCGGGTCGGTCATGGTGAAGCCGCCACCGGGTGCGGCGCTCAGCAGCGGGACGAACCGGTCCCGGTCGGCGACGGGCACCGAGAAGCCGGTGTCGCGCATGCCGAGCGGGGCGAACACCCGCTCGGCGAGCACCGTCGCGAGGTCGGTGCCGCAGCGGCGGGCCAGCAGGACACCGAGCAGGTCGCCCGAGGTGTGGTACAGCCAGCGCGACCCGGGCTGCGCGACGAGCGGCACCGCGGCGACCCGCGCGGTCCAGGTGTCGGGGTCGGGGAGCGGGTAGGACCCGGGTGGTCCGTCGCTGCCGAGCCCTGCGGTCGCGCGCTGCACCGGCAGCTCGGCCGGGGGCCGGGGGAGCATCCCGATCCCGCAGCGGTAGGTCAGCAGGTCGTACAGGGTGATCGGTCGGCGCGCGGGGACCGTGTCGTCGAGACCGGCGGCCTCGTGGCGCAGCACCCGCGGCGCGGCGAACTCGGGCAGCCACGCCGCGACCGGCTCGTCGAGGTCGAGCATCCCGTCCTCGACGAGTGCGAGCGCGGCTACCGCGACGACCGGCTTGGTGACCGAGGCGATCCGCACGATCGTGTCGCGGCGCAGCGGGCGTCCGGCGCCGTCGTCGCCGAGGACGTGCACCCCGGTGCCGTGCCGGGGATGGTCGACGGCGGCGACGAGTCCGGGTACGCACCCCGTGGCGACGGCGTCGCGCAGGATCTGGGCGGTGGGGTCCAGGGTGACGGGCACGGGGGCCTCCCGGGGTCGGTGGGTCTCACCCCTCTCGACCGCGGTGGCCCCGCGAACTCATCGCTTGATGCCGACCCCGCCCACGATGCACCGCTGCACCGGGTCCTCGCTGCGCAGCTGCGGACCGTCGGGCCACCACCGGTAGCAGGGGACGATGCCCGGGTCGACCAGCTCGAGGCCGGGGAACAGCCCGGTGATCTCGGCGAGGGTGCGGAACCGGCCGCTGCCCATCGGGCTGTGCACGAAGACCTGCTCCATCCGCCGGGCCAGCTCGCTGTCGGCGTTCTCCGGGTCGAAGAAGTGCGCGATCGCGACGACGCTGCCCGGGGCGAGCCGCTCGACGTAGCGGGCCATGATCGCCTGCGGGTCCACGGCGTCGTCGAAGTGGTGGATGGTGCCGATCTGGAACAGCGCGACCGGCTGGTCGAGGTCCAGGAAGCCCTGCACCGACGGGTCGGCCAGCACCGACTCCGGCTCGCGGATGTCGGCGGCGGAGAAGCGGGTGAACTCGTTGTCCTCCAGCAGCGCCCTGCCGTGCGCGATGACGGTCGGGTCGTTGTCGACGTAGGCGACCCAGGCCTCGGGCTGGAGCCGCTGGACCACCTGGTGGGTGTTCTCCGCGGTCGGCAGGCCGGAGCCGCAGTCCAGGTACTGGGTGATCGAGGTCTGGGTGGCGACGAAGCGCGCCGCCCGGATCAGGAACGCCCGGTTGTCGACGGCGAGCAGGTTGACCTCGGGGGCGATCTTGCGGACCCGCTCGATGGTCTCCCGGTCGACCTCGTAGTTGTCCTTGCCGCCGAGGGCGTAGTCGTAGACCCGGGCGATGCTGGCCTTGGTCGTGTCGATGTACGCGGGAGCGCGACCCTCGGTCGGCTGGGCCATCGGCGGAGTCCTCACTGCGTCGTCGGCGGCGTCGCGCCGGTGCGTCGGTCGGTGCCCGGACGACGCCCGTCGTGGCGCCGATCACCGGTGCGGTCACCGTAGCGGACCGACCCGATCGGGGACGCACCGTCACCGTCCGGACGTGTCCCGTGATCGAGACCGCTGACGACCTGCGGAACCGTTGTGTAGGCTCGGTCACCCGATCGGCAGTCCCCGCAACCGCAGGAGCCCGTCCCGGTGGTCCCCAGCCCGAACAGCCCCACCCCGCCCGGTGCCGACCGCGGCCCGACCGCGCGGCGCATCGTGCTCGGATCCCACCTGCGCCGGCTGCGGGAGCGCGCGGGCATCTCCCGGACCGACGCGGCGTACGCGATCCGCGGCTCGGACTCGAAGATGAGCAGGCTGGAGTCGGGCAAGGTCGGGTTCAAGCAGCGCGACGTCGCCGACCTGCTGACGATGTACGGCGTCGCCGAGGGCCCCGAGCGCGACCAGGTCCTGTCGATGGCCGAGGAGAGCAACTCCAGCGGCTGGTGGGCCCGCTACAACGACGTCGTCCCCGGCTGGTTCGAGGACTTCGTGGGTCTGGAGGCCTCGGCGTCGCGCATCTCGTCCTACGAGCTGCTGTTCGTCCCGGGGCTGCTGCAGACCGAGGAGTACGCCCGCGCGGTCGTCAGCGGCGGACACACCGACCTGCCGCCCGTCGAGCGGGCCGACGTCGAGAAGCGCCTGGAGGTGCGGCTGCGACGCCAGCGCGTGCTGCACCGCAAGGACGCACCGACCTTCTGGACCGTCCTCGACGAGGCCGTGCTGCACCGACCGGTCGGCGGGGAGGGAGTCTTCCGTGCCCAGCTCGACCACCTCATCGAGCTGTCGTCGCTGCCGAACGTCGTCGTCCAGCTGCTGCCCTGGGACCTGTCCGGCTACGGCGCCGAGCACGCCTTCACCATGCTGCGCTTCGCCGAGCCCGAGCTGCCCGACCTGGTCTACCTCGAGGAGATGACCGGGGCCTCCTATCTGGACAAGCGCGCCGACGTCGAGCGCTACGGCCGTTCGATGGACAGGCTCACCATCGACGCGCTCAGCCCGGCCGAGACCAAGCAGGCACTGAGCAAGCTGCGCGCCGAGCTCTGACCTGCACCGACGTCGCTCCCGGGCGACGAGCGGCGCCCGTTCCCGGGCCCCGGGCACCACGCTCCGACGTCGACCGCCCACGGCCCGTGCACCGCAATCGGGTGCGGACGGGCGACCGCCGGGCGCGTTCCGTCCTGTTTTGCACGATCGAGCCGCGTGCCCACTGCTAGCGTTTGACGCAACGGAGAATGCATATGCAGATGAGGTGAGCATTCGCATGGACCAGATGCACCTGAGCGGCCCCGCGGCGATCGATTCGCTGACGTGGCGCAAGAGCGTGCGCAGCGGCTACCAGGGCAACTGCGTCGAGCTCGCCGTCGTGACCGGGGGGACCGTGGCCGTCCGCAACTCGCGGGACCCGCACGGCACTGTGCTCGCCTTCCCGGCAACCGAGATGGCCGCCTTCCTGACCTCGATCAGGAACGGCGAGCTGGACGACCTCGCCTGAGTCGTCCGTCGACCTCCCGCGGGCGGCCGGCCCGACCCCGGCCGCCCGCGGTGAGCCGAGAATGATCTTCTCGGTGTAGGAAGGAACGGTGAGCCGTTCCGATCAGGCCCCGTCCTACCGCGGGGCCAGCGCCCACTACCTGTCCCCGGCGCGACGGGACCCGGTCAAGGTCGGTTCCGAGGAGCCGGTCACCCGGCGGGTCATCGCGAGCGCGCTGGCCGCGTTGCACCTGCGGCCCGGCGCCCCCGTCGCCGTGCTCGACGTCGGGTCCGGCACCGCCGACGGGTTCGCCCTCCTCACCCGCCCGGAACCCGGCGCCGCGCCGATCGTCGCGGAGGACCGGCTGCGCTACGTCGGCCTCGACGTCGACCCGGAGATGGTCGCCACCGCACGGGACACCGTCGGCTCGCCGTCGGCGTCGTTCCTGCTCGGCGATGTGCGCGACGCGCTGCCCGACGGCGCGTTCGACCTGTACCTGTCCTGCGGCGTCCCCTACTCCCACCTCACCCGTGACGAGCTCGTCGCCGCGCTGGGGTCGGTGCTGACCGCGGTGGCGGCCCGGGGACGACGGGCGGCGGTCGTCGTCGACGTCCTCGGCCGGTACTCGGTGGAGTGGCAGCCCCGCTGGGACACCGAGCGCTGGGACTACGCGATGAGCTTCTTCGCCGGCGGCGGCGAGGCGATCTCCGAGCCGATGACGTTCTACGGCCGCGCCGAGCTGGATGCCACCGTCGACGCCGCGCTGGCCGGCAGCGGCGCGCGGCTGGTGTCGCGCACCGCCGTCGACCGGTCGGTCCTGGTCGGGCGGCACACCGCCACCGGCACCTTCCACCCGTCGGCGCCGCGGTTCCGGACCCTGGTGAACGACCTGGTCCGCGACCCGTCCCGGGTCGACCCCGACGACCTGCACTTCGTCCCGGCCACCGAGGGCGCGCCGGTGGAGGTGCTGGACTGGCTGCGCGGATTCGCCGACCGCTGGAACGGCGTGCTGGAGCCCTACCGCGGGGCGGACCCGCTCACCGGGCCCGACGCCGCGCGGCTCGCCGACGCCCTGCTCGCGCTCGAACGCGGCGCGGGCCCGGGCCTCGGCGTAGGCCACTCGCTGACCATGACGCTGGTGGCCGAGCCCGCCTGAGCGCACCCGCCCGCGGGACCCGACCGGGTCGCCGCTCGGTGGTGCCGCTCAGTGGTACCGCTCAGTGGTGCCGGTCGGTCAGGGGAGGGAAGCGGTTCGGGCCCTCGTCCTGCTCGAACATTTCCGCGGCGGGCCCGACGATCAGCCGGTCCGGCGGGGAGGCCACCCCGGTGTCCTTGCCGGGGTAGTCGAACAGGCCCAGGACGTGGCGCATCGCCTCGAGCCGCGCGCGCTTCTTGTCGTTGCTCTTGATCACGGTCCAGGGGGCGTCCTTGGTGTCGGTGTAGAAGAACATCGCCTCCTTCGCCTCGGTGTAGGCCTCCCACTTGTCCAGCGAGGCCAGGTCCATCGGGGACAGCTTCCACTGGCGCACCGGGTCGACCTGACGGATGAGGAAGCGGGTGCGCTGCTCGTCGCGCGAGACCGAGAACCACAGCTTGACCAGGTGGATCCCGGACCGGACGAGCATCCGCTCCAGCTCCGGGGTGGCCCGCAGGAACTCCATGTAGGAGCGGGGGTCGGTGAAGCCCATGACCCGCTCGACGCCGGCCCGGTTGTACCAGGACCGGTCGAACAGCACGATCTCCCCGGCCGAGGGCAGGTGCGCCACGTAGCGCTGGAAGTACCACTGGCCGGCCTCGCGTTCGGTCGGCTTCTCCAGTGCCACCACCCGGCAGCCGCGGGGGTTGAGGTGCTCGGTGAACCGCTTGATCGTGCCGCCCTTGCCCGCGGCGTCGCGCCCCTCGAACAGGACGACGATCCGGTTGCCGGTGTCCTTGACCCAGTTCTGCAGTTTCAGCAGCTCGATCTGCAGCAGCCGCTTCTGGCGCTCGTACTCCACGCGCGACAGCCGGTCGTCGTAGGGGTAGCCCTGGCGCCAGGTGTCGACCGGGCTGCCCCCGGGGCCGACGAGGGTCGGGTCGTCGTCGTCGGAGTCGTCGACCCGGAAGCGTCCGGGATCGACCGCACCGGGGTGCGGGATGAGGGGAGCGGGGGCGTCGGCCTGAGGCTCGACCGGGGTCTCGTCCACGTCCGGCAACGCTGCGCGCCGGGCATGGCCACCGGGCCACACCCGGATGACGTCCGGGTGATCAGCGGGCAGCGGGACGGGGCCGGTCGTGCCAGTAGCCCTGCGCGTGGACCCGGTCCGGGGCGACGCCCGCCTCGTGCAACAGGCTGCGCACCCGCGCCACCCGGGTGCTCTCGGTGGCGTTCCAGGCGTAGAAGCGGTCGCCCAGGCGGGCGGCCGCGGCACCGTGGGTCTCGACCCAGTCGGTGACGGCGTCGAGCAGCGATCGCCCCGGCCGTCGGCAGATCTCCACGGTCACGCCCGGATGGGTGCCGGCGAGCCCGACGGCGTCGGCCGGGTCGCCGACCTCGACCAGCACCCGGCCCCGGTGGTGCGGCGGGAGCGCGGCGAGGATGCCGCGCACGGCGGGCAGTGCCGTCTCGTCACCGGTGATCAGCACCTCGGTGGCGGGGCCCGGGTCCCACTGCACGCCGTGGTCCGGGTTGCCGCGCCGCACGTCCGGCCCGGAGAGCAGGACGGCGTCGCCGGGCCGGGCGGCCGCCGCCCACGCGCTCGCCGGACCCGGCCGGGCGTGGCAGAACACGTCGAGCTCGACCTCGCCGCGCCCCGGCCGGACCGCCACCGGGGTGTAGCTGCGTGGCACCGGCCGCGTGTCGGCGGGCAGCTCCCGCAGCCGGGCCCGCCACTCACGTTCGGGCAGGCCTGACGCGAGCGAGGCGGGGTAGCCGACCTCCGTCGGGACCAGCAGCTTGATCCGCTGGTCCCGGCCGTGCGGGGCGAACCGCGACAGCTCCGGCCCGCCCAGGACGAGCCGCCGGAACCCGGGGGAGGGCACGCCGACGGCGAGCACCCGGGCGGCGAACAGGACGTTCGGCGACCCCGCCAGCGGGCTCACCGGCCCAGCGTCCGCTCGATGTCGTCGAGCACCTTCTGCCCGCCGAGCGGACCCACCCCCGTGATCCAGACCGACTGGTCGACCGGGTGCAGCCGCGGGAAGACCTGTGCGCGCACCGCCTCGACGGCGGGCGGCACCGCCGACGGCGACGCCGGGTCGGTCGCGGTCAGGAACACCTCGTCGGCGCGGGCCTGCTGGACCAGCTCGGGGGACAGGTCCACCGAGATCGAGTTCTCCCAGTCCCGGGGTGGGATGGTGAACCCGGCGCACTCCAGGGTGCCGCCCGCGAACGACGTCGGCCCGTAGAGGGTCAGGAGGCCGTCCCGGGGGCGGATCATCTGCGCGGTGCGCCCGGCCGTGTCGTGCGTGCGCGCGACCTCGGCGCACCGGTCCCGGTAGCGGGTGAGCAGCTCCTCGGTGTCGGCCTCCCGGCCGAGCACCCGGCCGACGAAGCGGACGTTGTCCTGCCACGGGTCGGCCTGCGAGGCCATGAACGCCGTCGGCGCGATCGTGGCGAGCCGGTCGTACAGCGCGGCGTGCCGGGACTCGGTGCCCAGGATCAGGTCGGGCCGCTGGGCGGCGATCCGTTCCAGGTCGGGCTCGGCGACGGTCCCGACGACCGTCACCTGCGCGCCGGCGTCGGCGAGGTAGGCGGGCACCCCGGTGCCCTCGGACAGGACCGCGGCCCCGACCGGCGGGGCGTCGAGGGCGACGGTGGTGTCGAGCTGCACCGGCTCCAGTACGACGACCCGCCGCGGCGTGGCCGGGACCGTGACCTCGCCCCGTGCGGTGGCGACCGTGCGGGTGCCCCCGTCGTCGGCGGGGCCGGCGCCGGGCGTGGAGGAGCACGCGGCGAGGAGCAGGGTGAGCAGGGCGGCGAGGGTCACCGCGGCCCGGGACGGCGTCACGGACGGTCTCCTTCGATCAGGTGAGGCGACCCTAACCCGAGACCGGTAGGGGATGGGCTGTCCGGTTCGACGGAAATCCGGTCGCCCACGAGCGCGTCACCGGGATGGGCGCCTTCCCGGTCCGCTTCCCGGTGCCCGGCGCGCCCGGCGACGACGGATGGCACGTCGAGTCGTCCTTGTCCGGTCCCGACGGCGGACCGCGGCTGTCGGTGGACTCGCGGGGCCGGTCCCTGCTGATGCTGTTCCTCTACACCGACGTCGGACCGGACGACGCCCCGACGCTGCTGCGGTCCGGCTCGCACCACGAGGTCGCCCGGCTGCTCGTACCGCACGGATCCGCCGGGGCGGACTGGCTGCCGTTCTGCGGCGAGGCGGTCCGCGCGACCGCGGGATGCCGGGAGGCCGCCGCGACCGGCCGCGCCGGCGACGTCCACCTGGTGTCCCCGTTCGTCGTGCACCGCGCCCAGACGATGTCGCCGGCCGCCCGATGGCCACGGGTGATCGCCCAGCCTCCGCTGGAACCCGCGCGCGAGCCGGCGTTCGACCTGGTGGCCGGGACGGCCCCGGTCGAGCGGGTGGTGCGCGAGGCCTTCGGGCGAGGGGTCAGAGCTGCACCCCGCGGGTCAGCGCCCCGTCGACCACCAGGTTGGTGCCGCTGATCCGGCTCGCCCGCGGGCTGACCAGCGAGACGACCGCGTAGGCGGTCTCCTCCGGGGTGCCCATCCGGCCCGTCGGGTTGAGCCCCATCGCGTGCGCGTACAGCGCGGGGTCGTTCTGCTCGACGTTCGCCCACACCCCACCGGGGAAGTAGACGTTGCCGGGGGAGACGGCGTTGGCGCGGATCCCCTTCGGCGCGAGGTCGAAGGCCAGGCCGGAGACGTAGTGCACCAGGGCGGCCTTCATGACGCCGTAGGAGCCGTCGGCGAAGTCGATCTCGCGACCGGAGACGCTGGACACCGCGGTGACCGAGGCGGCGTCGCTGCGCTCCAGGTGCGGCATCGCGGCGTTTACCAGGCGCACCGTGTGCAGCAGGTCGATCTCGAAGCTCGAGCGCCAGTTCTGCTCGCCAGGGCCGATCGCGAGCGCCGAGACGTTCGCGACGACCGCGTCGACGGCACCGAAGCGGTCGGCGGCGGCGGCGACCCAGCCGGCCAGCGCGTCGCCGTCGGCGACGGCCACCGCGGTCCCGGCCCCCTCACCGGCGCCGGCGGCGCGCAGCTCCTGCTCGGCGGCGGCGACCCCGTCGGCGTCGCGGGCGCAGAACGCGACCCGCGCGCCCTCCGCCGCCAGCCCGGCGACGACCGCGCGCCCGATCCCGCGCGACCCTCCGGTCACGAGCACGACGCGGCCGTGCAACAGCATGTCCATGACAGGGGCCTTCCTCTACAGGGAGCGGGCCTGCTCGCGCAGGTGACGGTGGACGCCGCCGTAGGCCGCGGCCGTGGGCAGCAGCGCCTTCGCGATCCTGGTGACGGCGCTGTAGTTGGTGTCGACGACGTTGGCCAGCGGCGACTCGGCGGCCTGGGTGAGCAGCTGGTAGGCATCCAGCCGGTCCAGCCCGTAGAGCTCGCCCAGCCAGGCGATCATCCCGACCTGGCTGGCCCGCCAGGCGTCCTCCAGCGGGCGGGCGGACCCGACGACGACGTAGTGGGTGTCGGTCTCGATCCGCGGCCAGGCCGGGGCCGGGGCGTTCTTGATCAGCTCGACGATCAGCACGACGTCCATCGCGCCCTCGACCGCCGTGCCGCAGCTCTCGCCCTCGCCCTGACGGTAGTGGCCGTCGCCGACCGAGAAGAGTGCGCCGGGCACGTTGACCTGCAGGTAGCAGGTGGCCCCGGCGCGCATCTCCGGGGTGTCCATGTTCCCGCCGAACACGTCGGGGACCAGCGAGCTGCGCACCTCCCGCCCGGGCGGGGCGACGCCGACGGTGCCGAGCATCGGGTTGCACGGCAGCTCCAGACGCAGGTCCGCGCTCGTCGCCTCGAACAGCACCGTCCCCGCGGCCCGGTCGAGCTGGTAGATCCAGGTCCGCTCGGGCAGAGGCTCGTGCAGCAGCGCGGTGCGCTCGGTCGTCGACAGCGCCCCGAACAGCGGGATCAGCGTGGAGGCGCCCCAGTCCCGGGCCGGGGTCAGCTCCACGAGGTGGACGGCCAGGGTGTCGCCGGGCTCGGCGCCCTCCACGTGGAACGGTCCGGTCTGCGGGTTCACCTCGCTCATGTCGAGCACCGCGCTCGGACGGTCCGAGGTGGACGTGAGCCGCCCGGAGAACGCGTCCTCGGTCCACAGCCGCAGGCAGGTCCCGGGCGCCACCCGGCGCACCGGCGGCACGCCCCCGAAGGTCCAGGCGAACTCGTGCCGTTCCGGCCGGTATTCCACGACGTGCATGGATCGCATCCTGGCCCCCTCCGCGCGTCGCGGGCAACGGTTTCCCGGCCGCACCGCGACCGCCCGGTCGTCGAGGTCCCCGGGTGGGCCGCCGAGCCGGTACGTTCGCGCGATGGCCCGATACTTCGACGTGCACCCGCAGAACCCGCAGCCGCGCAGCATCGGACAGGTCGTGGACCTCGTGCGGTCCGGCGGCCTGATCGCCTATCCGACCGACTCGTGCTTCGCGCTGGGCTGCTCGCTGGGCAACCGCGACGGCCTGGACCGGATCCGGCAGATCCGCAAGCTCGACGACCGACACCACTTCACCCTCGTGTGCGCGGAGTTCGCGCAGCTCGGGCAGTTCGTCCAGATCTCCAACGCCGTGTTCCGTGCGGTGAAGGCGTCCACCCCGGGCAGCTACACCTTCATCCTCCCGGCCACCAAGGAGGTGCCC
This sequence comes from Pseudonocardia sp. EV170527-09, assembly GCF_008369905.1. NCBI lineage: Bacteria > Bacillati > Actinomycetota > Actinomycetes > Pseudonocardiales > Pseudonocardiaceae > Pseudonocardia > Pseudonocardia sp. EV170527-09. The sequence continues at coordinate 11,702 of NZ_VRMC01000082.1, read as the reverse complement.
AAGCAGCTGCTGCACCCGAAGAAGAAGACCGTCGGCGTGCGCATCCCCGACCACGCCACCACCCAGGCGCTGCTGGCCGAGCTCGGGGAGCCGCTGCTGTCCTCGACGCTGCTGCTGCCGGGCCACGACGAGCCGATGACGCAGGGCTGGGAGATCAAGGAGGAGCTGGAGAACCAGGTCGACGCCGTCATCGACTCCGGGGACTGCGGCACCGAGCCGACCACCGTCGTCGACCTGTCCGGTGACGAGCCGGAGATCGTGCGGCACGGTGCGGGGGACCCGTCGCGCTTCGAGTGAGACCCCTCCGGCGCGGCCGCCCGGCCGCCCGTCGTGCCCGTCCGGGCACTCCCGGTGACCCGCCGGCGGGGTTGCGCCGCCCGCCCGTCCACGATCCACCGCCCACCGCATCAGAACCAGCGCTGGGCGGACCGACGAGTAGGCTTCGCAACCGTCCCGCCCGCTACCCGAGCGGGTACTGACGTGGCGTCCGACCCGGGCGCCGTCCGAACGGTTCGGAGGACGATCGCGTGGCGCGAGACGACCCGCCGCCCCACCCGTCCGGCCCGGCGGGGGCCTCGGCCGGGGATGCCGTGCTGGCCGCGATCGCGCACCGGCTGCGGGCCCGTTCGGAGCGTCAGCAGCTGCTGACCGAGCGGTTGCGTGCCGGTGAGCTGCGCCCGGGTGCGCTGGCCGACCTCGCCGAGCTGGCCGCGGCCGCCCGCCGCGGCGCCCGCGACGGCGACCACATCCTCGTCCTCGCCGGTGCCCCCCGCGGTCCCCGGCTCGCCGCCCCGCCGACCCCGCTCGGGCAGGCGCTCAACACCGTCGTCTCGGCGAGCGAGGCGGCCTCGCGCACGATCGTCCCGCCGACGCCGAGCGTCTCGGTCGACGCGGCCGCCGAGCCCGTGCTGGGCCAGATCCTGGCGGAGCTGCTGGCCCACGCCGCGAGCGTCACGCCGGCGGGGGAGCGCATCGAGCTGCTGACCCGCTGGGGTCCCGAGGGCGGGATCGTCGTCGAGCTCCAGGGGACCCAGCCGCCGCGGCACCGCACCCCGGTCGAGGAGCTGGACCGGGCGCTGGGCTCGGCGACGCCAGGCGGTCCGGTCGCCCCGCAGGAGATCGGCCTGCACGTGGCCGCTCGGCTCGCCCGCGCCATCGGCGCCCGGCTCGGCGTCCGTGGCCCTGCCGGGAACTCCGCGATCGCCCCGATCGCCGTGCTGCACCTGCCGTCCTCGGTCGTCGGCGGTGGCCGATCCGAGCCGGCCGCGCCCGCCGGCCCCACCGCGGAGTCGCAGCCGGACGAGCAGGGCACCGGGACGACGGCATCGCTGCGCCGCCCGGCGCCGGACGGTGCCCCCGACGCGGCCGGCACCCCCGCCCCCGCTGCGGCGGCGGACGTGCCCTGGCCGCCGCGGGACGCCCCGCCGGCGGAGCCCGAGCGGAGCTGGCCGCCGGTCGGGCCCGAGCGGGACGAGCCGGCGGCATCCGCCGGGCTGCCCCGCCGTGCGCCCCGTCCGGCCGGCGGCATCGCGGCCGCGGCCCCCTTCGCCGGCTCCGGCCCGAACGGCAACGGCCCGAACGGCTCCGGCTCGAACGGCGTCGGCCCGAACGGATTCGGCTCGACCGGGCCCGGTCCGGCCGGCTCCGGTCCCGGTGGGCCCGGACCAGGGCCCCGTCCGCCGTACGGGCCGCCGTCGCCGGGCACGGGGCCGTCGCGCAACGGGGGCCCGCCGCCGCCCGCGCCGCAGGAGGCCCAGGCCACCGAGGCACTGCCCGTCACCGGCGCCCCGGGGACGACCCCGCCGGTGGAGCTGTTCGGACCGTTCGACTCGGAGGTTCCGGTGCCCGTGGACGACGCGGACGACACGCCGATCTTCGCGGCGGTCGCCTCGGCCTGGTTCCGTGAGCCGGGATCGACCGAGACGACGGCGCTCCCGGTCACCGGGAACAACTGGCGCACCGCGGGCGACGCCGAGTTCGACGCCGCCCGCGTCCGGGCCGACCGGGTCGTCGACCTGCCGACCACGGCGCAGGGTCTGCCGCAGCGGCTGCCCGGGCAGGCGATGGTGCCGCCGTCGTGGCGGGACACCCCGAACGGCGTCGCGCCGGCCGGTTCCCGCGAGCGCCAGCCCGACCGCGTGCGCAACCGGCTGTCCAGCTACCAGCGGGGGCTGCGCGAGGGCCGCCACCGCGCAGCGGAGGACCACGGCCCGCACGGCCCGGCCGACGGCGCGGTCAACGGTGCCGCCAACGGTGCCGCCAACGGGGTGCCGGTCCCCGGCGGTCACCACAACGGCCACCACCTCGACGACGGCGGCGACCGCAGCGTCGGCTGATCACCACTCGTGCGGCGTCCCGGCGGCCCAGCCGTCCGGGTCGTCCCACGCCTGCAGGGTGCGGCCGCTCACGAAGCGCCGCCGCACCCCGGTCAGCGGGTCGTCGAACTCCAGTGCGCGGGAGAGCAGCTGGAGCGGGCGGGTGAAGTCCTCGGGCGCCCGCCGGCGCAGCTCGGGATAGACGTCGTCGCCGAGGATCGGCACACCCAGCCCGTTCAGGTGCACCCGCAGCTGGTGGGTCCGCCCGGTGCGCGGGGTCAGCCGGTAGCGGGCCAGGTCCCCGCGTCGCCCGTCGAGCTCGATGCGGGTCTCGGCGTTCGGCTCGCCGTCCTCGGTGACGGCGGCGAACACCCCGGGGCGTTTCACGATCCGTGACACCTCGGTGCGCGGCAGCTCCAGGTCCGGGTCGAACCGGGCGAGGGCCTCGTAGGTCTTGGTGACGCGGCCGCGGGCGAACGACGTCTGGTAGGCACCGCGCAGCTCGGGCCGCACCACCAGCAGCAGCACCCCCGCGGTGGCACGGTCGAGCCGGTGCGCCGGGCTGAGCGCGGGCAGCCCGAGCTCGTGACGCAGCCGCACCAGCACGGTCTGGCGGACGTGGCTGCCGCGCGGGATCGTCGCGAGCAGGTGCGGCTTGTCGACGACGACCACGTCGTCGTCGGCGTGCAGCACCGGCAGGCCGAACGGCACCGGCACCTCGTCGGGCTCGTCGCGGTAGAGCCACAGCGTCGTCGAGGGCGCGTACGGCGTGGCCGCGGTCACCGGACCGGCCGCGGTCACGATCTCCCCGGCGGCCAGGCGCGCGTCGATCCGGTCCGCGACGTGCGGGAACCGGTCGACGAGGTGGTCGCGCATCGTCGCCCACCCCTGCGTCGCCGGGGTGCGGACGCGGGCCGGCGCGAGGCCGTCGACCGTCGGGAGCGGGGACGCCTCCCGGGAGGTGCGGCGCCGGCGGGATCTCACGGGGCAGCAGCCTACGATGGCTTCTCGTGAGCTGGACGTCCTACGGTGCCTACCTGTTGATCGTCGTCGGGCTGGTGCTGATGCCCGGCCCCGACACCTTCGTGATGCTGCGCGCCTCGCTGGTCGGCGGGCGCGCGGGCGGGCTGTCGACACTGGCCGGGGTGTTCACCGGCAACGCCCTGCAGGGCTGCGCCGCCGCGTTCGGGCTCGGCGTGCTCGTCGCCGGCTCGCACACCGCCTTCACCGTGATCCGCTGGGCCGGGGTGGTCTACCTCTGTGTGCTCGGGGTGCAGGCGCTGCGGGCCGCCCGCCGCGGGGACTACCCCGCCGTCGACGACGGCGGGCCGCGAGTGCCGGTGCGGCGGTCGTTCCTGGTCGGCTTCGGCTCGAACATCACCAACCCGAAGGCGCTGGTCCTGTACCTGTCGGTGCTGCCGCAGTTCCTCGTCCCCGGCGTCACGACCATCGCCGACGCGCTGCTGCTGGCGCTGTCGGTGGCGGTGCTCGGCGGCGTCTACGGGGTCGGCCTGGTCCTCGCCGTGCACCGGGCGCGGGGCTTCTTCACCCGGCGCCGCGTGCGCCGCGCCGGTGACGTCGTCGCCGGCGCCGCGTTGATCGGGTTCGGTGGGGCGCTGGCCGTGACCTGACCGCCAGGCTTGCTCGCATGGTGGGTCTGTGTTCATGATGTGGGTACGACATCGTCGTCGACGCCCAGGGGGACCATCGTGTCGGACACCGTCATCGTGGTGAACACGGCTGTCGCCGTGCTCGCCGTCGTCGTGCTGATCGTGAGGTTCCGGCTCAACCCGGTGATCTCGCTCGTGATCGGCGCCGTCTACCTGGGTCTGACCGCCGGCCTGGGGGTGACCGGGACGGTCGACGCGGTCACCGGCGGGTTCGGCGACATCCTGGCCGACGTCGGGCTGCTCATCGCCTTCGGTGTCCTGACCGGGGCGATGCTGCACCACGCGGGCGCCATCGAACGGCTGGTCTCGGCGCTGCTGGCGGCCTGCGGCCCGCGCGGGATGCCCTACGCCACGGCCGTCACGGTCTCCACCGCACTCCAGTCGATCTTCGTCGACGTGCTGCTGGTCATCTCCGCGCCGCTGGCCCGCCGGATCGCCCCGCGCATCGGGGACCGGGGACTGCCGCGGATGGCGACCGCGCTCGCGATCGGCCTGGAGTGCGGGATCGTGTTCATGGTCCCCGGGGTCGGCGCGGTCGCGCTCGCCGGTGTGCTCGGGGTGCCCCTGGGGCAGATGCTGATCCTGGGCCTGGTCGTCGTGGTGCCGACGGTGCTGATCGCGACCGGGATCATGTCCGTGCTGCTGCGTCGCGGCTGGTGGGACCCGGCGCGCGACGAGCAGGAGCCGGTCGTCGCGGGCGCGCCGGCCGGTGCGGAGGCCCACTCGCCGGACACCGCCGCACCCGACGCCGGGAGCGCCGGGGGACGACCCTCCGGTGCCGGTTCCCCGGACGGCCCAGGCCCGGACGCGGAGGGCGGGGCCGGGCGTGGCGCAGGCGCAGGCCCGGTCGCCGCCGGCACCGTGGTGTCCGGCACCGCGCGTCGCGAGCTCCCGCTGGCCCTGCTGTTCGGGCCGCTGCTGGTGGGCCTGTTGCTCATCGCCGCGGGCGCCGTCCTCGACGCCGCCGGGGTGACCCACCCGGTGCTCGCGTTCCTGGGTGAGCCGGTGATCGCGCTGCTGCTGGCGCTGATCGGGACCACCGCCGTCGTCGGGGTTGCCCACGGGCGCGAGATGGTGGAGTCCGCCGTGACCGACGGGTTCCGCGAGAGCGGGCAGATCCTCATCCTCACCGGGGTCGGCGGCTCGCTCGCCACCACGATCGGCGAAGCCGGGCTGGGCGAGATCCTCGGCCGCTTCTTCTCCGCGAGCACCGCCGCCCCGCTGCTGATGGTGTGGCTGATCGCCGCCGTGCTGCACGTCGCGATCGGGTCGGTGACGATCTCGGCGATCACCGCGGCCGGCGTGCTCGCCCCGGTGGCCCCGGTGATCGGCCTGGCCCCCGTGCTGATCGCGCTGGCGGCCGGAGCCGGGGCGCTGTTCGCCGTGCACGTCACGTCGAACACGTTCTGGCTGCTGCAGTCGCTGCTCGGGCAGTCCGTGCGGGGGACGCTCAAAACCTGCTCGGTCGGGGTCTCGATCGCCTCGGTCGTGGCGATCATCGTGATCCTGCCGCTGTCGCTCGTCGTCTAGGGAGAGTCGTGTCGCAACTTCCGCTGTCCGGGGTCCGGGTGCTCGAGCTCGGCAACTACATCGCCGCCCCCACCGCCGGACGCCTGCTCGCCGACTTCGGCGCCGAGGTGATCAAGGTCGAGCGCCCCGGGACGGGCGACGAGATCCGCAACTGGCGGCTCTACGCCGGGGACACCTCGATGCTGTACCGGACGCTGAACCGCAACAAGCGCTCGGTCACCCTCGACATGCGCTCGGCAGCGGGGAAGCAGGCGGTACTGGACCTGGCCGCCCGCTCCGACGTGGTGCTGGAGAACTTCCGGCCCGGCACGCTGGAGAAGTGGGGTCTGGGCCCGGCCGAGCTCGACGCCGTCAACCCCGACGTCGTGCTCGTGCGGATCTCCGCGTTCGGGCAGACCGGACCGCTGTCGTCGCGGCCGGGGTTCGCCGCCGTCGCCGAGGCGATGGGCGGGCTGCGCGCGCTGGTCGGGGAGGCCGACCGGCCGCCGTCGCGAACGGGGGTGTCGATCGGGGACTCGATCGCCGGGCTCTACGGTGCGTTCTCCGCGATGATGGGCCTCTACCAGCGCGAGAGCCGCGCCGAGCGGCCCGGCCTGGACCGGCGCTGCATGGACGTCGCGCTCAACGAGGCCGTGTTCTCGATGATGGAGTCGCTCGTCCCCGACCACCTCGCCTACGGCGTCGAGCGGCGTCGCGTCGGCGGGCGGATGGAGGGCATCGCCCCGTCCAACGCCTACGTCTGCGCCTGCGGCGGCAGCGTCGTCGTCGCCGGCAACGGCGACTCCATCTTCGGCCGGCTCATGACCGTCATCGGCCGCGCCGACCTCGGGGCGGACCCGGAGCTGGCCAGCAACGCCGGCCGCTGGGCGCGCCGCGACGAGCTCGACGGCGCCATCGAGGCCTGGACCCGCTCGCTGCCCCGCGACGAGGTCCTCGCGAAGCTGGAGGAGGCCGGGGTCCCGGCCGGGCCGATCCACTCCGCCGCCGACATCGTCGCCGACGAGCAGTTCCGCGCCCGCGACATGGTCCAGTACTTCGACGTCGACACCGGCGGCGACGAGCCCGCCCGCGTCGGGTTCCCCGGCATCGTGCCGGTGCTGGGCGACCGCTCGGTCCCGGTCCGCTCGGTCGGGCCCGACCTGGGCGCCGACACGCACGACGTGCTCGGGGGTCTGCTCGGGTACACCCCGGACACGATCCGGGCCGCATCGGGGGAGGACGCATGAGCACCGACGAGATCGTCCTGCGGGACGTCACGCTGCGCGACGGGCTGTAGCTCACCGGCAAGCCGCTGCCCACCGACCGCAAGGTCGAGCTGGTCCGCGCGCTGCTCGGAGCGGGCGTGCCGGAGCTGGAGATCGGGTCGCTGGCCCGCGGTGACCTGGTGCCGCCGCTGGCCGACACCCTCGACGTCGTCGCCGCGCTCACGCCGGAGGAGCTGGAGCGCTGCTGGGTGTGGGTGGCGACGCCGCGGCACGTGCAGAAGGCGGTGGCCGCCGGTGCGCGCAACGTCCAGTACTGCTTCTCCGTGTCCGACGCGCACAACAACGCCAACGTCGGCCGCGACACCGCCGTCTCCCTCGACGCGATGCCGCAGGCCGTCGAGTACGCGCGCGCCGCGGGCGGACGCATCCAGCTGTGCCTGGCGACGGCGTTCACCTGCCCCTTCGACGGTCCCGTCGACCCGGACCGGGTGCTCGGGATCGTCGCCGACCCGCGCACCGCGGGCTCCTGCGACGTCGTCGTCTGCGACACGCTCGGGCAGGCGAACCCGGCCGAGGTCGGGTCGCTGGTCGGGCGCGTCGCCGCGGTCGCCGACGGCCGCCGCGTCGCCTTCCACGGCCACGACACGTGGGGCCAGGGCGTCGCGAACGCCCTCGCCGCCGTGCAGAACGGCGCGACCGTCCTCGACGGCGCGCTGGGCGGCCTCGGTGGCTGCCCGTTCGCGCCCGGGGCCAGCGGCAACACCGCCAGCGAGGACCTGCTGTTCGCGCTGCGCCCGGACTGGCTGACCCCCACCGTGCTGGCCGGGCTCGTGACGTGGTCGGAGGACCTGCTCGCCGAGCTGGGGGAGCCGATGCGCTCGGCGACCGCGCGCGGCGTCCGCTCGAACGCCACGGCGTTCCCCTGGACGGCGGGGCCCCGCGGCTGAGCCCCCGGCGCGCGCCGGGTCAGCCCGGCGGGCGCCCGCCGAGGGTCCGGGTGAGCCGCTCCGCGGCCCCGACCAGCAGGTCCACGCACTTCTCGCACTCCGAGCGGCCGAACCGGATGGTCGGTCCGCTGATCGTGAGCGCCGCCGCGACCTCGCCGACGTGGTCGAAGACGGGGGCGGAGAGCCCGGAGCCGCCGTCGTCGCGCTCGGCGACGGTGATCGCGAACCCGTCGCGACGGGTGTCGGCGAGCAGCTCGCGCAGCCGCTGCGGGCTGGTCACCGTGTGGTCGGTGAGGGGCTCGAGGGGACCGGCGAGCACCTGCTCGGCCAGCTCGGGGGCCCAGGCCAGCAGCACCCGCCCGGCCGAGCCGGTGTGCAGCGGCACGATCCGCCCGACGTGCATCTCCCGGCGCAGCGCGTGCCGGGTCTCGGCGACGGCGACGCACACCCGGTGCCCACCCTCGGCCCGGAACAGCGCCGCCGTCTCCCCGGTGGTGTCGCGCAGCTCGCGCAGCAGCGGCCCGGCGAGCTCGAGCAGGTCGACCCCACGGGCCGCGGCCCCGGCCCAGTAGGCCATCCGGACCCCGATCCGGACCCGGTCCCCGACCCGGTCCAGCAGCCCCTCGGCGACCATGTTGGACACCAGGCGCTGCACCGTCGAGGTCGGGATGCCGGTCGCCTGCTGGATCTCGCCCAGCCCGAGCACCGGGCGCTGCAGCGTGAACGCGTCCAGGATGTCGGTGATCTTGCCGAGGACCAGGAGCCGCTTCGGGCCCTCGGTGGTCATTCCGCGACCCGGTCCAGGAACGCCCCCGCCGCCTCGCGGTAGCGCTCCCACGCCGCCGGCGCGGGCTCGGCCTCGTAGCGCGCCGGTTCGGCCCCGGCGCTCCACGACGGCGGGGTCGCCCCGCCGCGCAGTGCCCACGCGGCCTGCCGGGCGGCGCCGTCGGCCACGTACTCGCCGGGCTCGGGCACCCGGACCGGCACCTCGAACACCTGCGCGGCGATCCGGCAGACCGCCTCGGAGCGGGCCGCCCCGCCGACCAGCGTCACCCCGGACACGGTGACGCCCTGCTCGCGCAGCGCCTCCAGCCCGACCCGCTGTGCTGAGAGCATGCCCTCGATCGTGGCCCGGGCCAGGTTCTCCCGGGTCCCCGAGGCCAGCGTCCAGCCGTGCAGCGCGCCGGTCGCGTCGGGCAGATTCGGGGTCCGCTCGCCCTCCAGGTAGGGCACCACGACCAGCCCGCCCGCGCCCGGCTCGGCGGCGAGCGCGAGGCGGCCCAGCTCGTCGTGGTCCACCCCGAGGAACCGTCGGGTCGCGTCCAGCACCTGGGAGGCGTTGAGCGTGCACACCAGCGGGAGGTAGGCGCCGGTGGCGTCGGAGAACCCGGCCACGATCCCGGACGGGTCCTGGGCGCGGCGCTCCGAGCGGGCGAACACCGTGCCGGAGGTGCCCAGCGAGACGACGACGTCCCCGCCGGCGTCGACCCCCAGTCCGGCGGCCGCGTTGTCGCCCGCCCCGGCGGCGACCCGGGTCCCGCCCGGCCCGTCGACGGACTCGGCCGGGCCGAGCAGCCGCGGCAGCGTCGGTGTCGACCCGAAGAACCGTTCGAGCAGCTCGGGGCGGTAGTCGACGCCGTCGAACCAGCCGGTGCCCGAGGCGTCGGACCGGTCGGTGACCAGCTCGTCGAGCCCTGCGCCGCCGGGGACGCCGCCACCGCGGAGCCGCCAGGTCAGCCAGTCGTGGGGCAGGCACACCGCCGCGGTCCGGGCGGCGTTCTCGGGCTCGTGGCCGGCGAGCCAGCGGAGCTTGGCCAGGGTGATCGAGGCGACCGGGACGACGCCGGTCGTCTCCGCCCACTGCTGTGCGCCGAACTCCTCGACGAGCTCGCGGGCGGCCGCCGCCGAGCGGGTGTCGTTCCACAGCAGCGCGTCGCGCACGACCTCGCCGCGCTCGTCGAGGCAGACCATGCCGTGCTGCTGACCCGCGACCGACAGCGCCGCGACGCCGTCGAGGCCGCCCGCGTCGTCGATCGCGGCCTGCAGCGCCTCCCACCAGAGTCGGGGCGCGATCTCCGTGCCGTCCGGGTGCGCGGCGCGCCCGGACCGGACGAGCTCGCCGGTGTCGGCGTCGCGGACGACGACCTTGCAGGACTGGGTGGACGAGTCCACCCCGAGCACCAGTGCCATGGCCCCAGCCTGCCATCGTCGGCGCGGCGCGGCGGGAGACAGGCGGGGCGGATCGGTGCCAGGGTGGTCCCATGAGCGACGAGCAATGGTTCTACTGCCTCAAGCACGGCACCGTGGAGACCGCCGACGGCTGCCGGTCCGCCGACCGCCTCGGCCCGTACCCGGACCGGGCCACCGCGGCCCGCGCGCTGGAGATCGCCAGGGAACGCACCGAGTCCGAGGACCGCAAGGACCGCGAGTGGAACACCGGGAGCTCCGGGGCGTCCTGACATGAGCGGCACGACGGAGGGCGGCCGGGTCGTCGTCGTCACCGGCGGGAGCCGGGGGATCGGACGGGCGGCCTGCGCGGCGTACGCGGCCCGCGGGGACGCGGTCGTCGTCGCCAGCCGACGGGCCGAGGCGTGCACCGCACTGGCCGCGGAGCTGACCGCGCGGCACGGTGTGCCCGCGCTCGGCGTCGGCTGCCACGTGGGCCGTTGGGCGGACTGCGACGACCTGGTGGACCGGGTGCTCGCCGAGTACGGCCGGGTCGACGTGCTCGTGAACAACGCCGGCATGTCCCCGCTCTACGGGTCGCTCACCGAGGTCACCGAGGAGCTGTTCGACAAGGTCCTCGCGGTGAACCTGCGCGGCGCCTACCGGCTCGGTGCCCGCTGCGGGGAGCTCATGGCCGCGGCGGGCGGCGGCGCGATCGTGAACGTCTCCTCGGTCGCGGCGGTCATGCCCGGCCCCGGGGAGCTGCCCTACGCGCTGGCCAAGGCCGGGCTCAACGCGCTGACCGTCGGGCTGGCCCGCGCGTACGCGCCGTCGGTGCGGGTCAACACGGTGATGCCCGGTCCGGTCCGGACCGACATCGCCGAGCACTGGACCGAGGAGTTCCGTGCGCACGTCGCCGGCGCCGTGCCCGCCGGACGGGTCGGGGAGGCGGCCGAGGTCGTCGGCGCGATCCTGTACCTGACCGGCCCGGACGCCGGGTACACCACCGGCGCCACGATCAAGGTCGACGGCGGCATGGCGTGGTCGACGTGAGCCCCGCGGACCCGTCGGGTGTGGTCGACCGGACCGCGCTCGCGGCGTGGCTGCGCGGTCAGGGGTTCGGCGACTGGTCCGGCGAGCTGGAACCGGTCGGCGGCGGCACCCAGAACGTGGTGCTGCGCACCGTCGTCGGCGGCAGACCGCTGGTCCTGCGCTCGTCGCCGGTGCACCCGCGGCCCGGGTCGGCGCGCACCATCGCCCGCGAGATCACCGTGCTCGGCGCGCTGCGCGGCACCGACGTGCCGCACCCGGAGCTCGTCGCCGCCTGCACCGACACCGACGTGCTCGGCAGGCCGTTCTACCTGATGACCGACGTGGACGGCGTCAACCCCGGCGAGCGCGTCTCGCCCGAGCAGGCCGCTGACCCGGCGCTGCGGCACGGCGCGGTGCTCGACGTGGCCCGGGCCGCGGCCCGGCTCGGCCGCCTCGACCCGGCCGCGGTCGGGCTGGACGGGCTGCGCCGCCCCGGTCCGTTCCTGGAGCGGCAGGTACCGCGCTGGACCGCGCAGCTCGCGTCCTACTCCGAGGTGCCCGGCTACGACCCCGGCGACCTGCCCGACGTGGCCGTCGCCGCGGACTGGCTGACCCGCCACCGCCCGCCCGAGCCGGAACCGGGCGTCGCACACGGGGACCTGCACCTGAACAACGTGCTGCTGGACCGCACCCGGCCGCGGGTGGCGGCACGGGCCTGTGCAACGAACGGTGGTTCCGGCCCGACACGCCGGACCTCAGCGTCCGGCGGGATGGGCACTGTGAGTGATGACATCAGACCCTATGGGCTCTGCTGAGAACGAGACGGGTTCGGGTCGG
>NZ_VRMC01000621.1:0-242 GCF_008369905.1 Pseudonocardia sp. EV170527-09 | reverse complement strand
GCCCTCAGCGGACCCGGTGCGCCCGGATCGGGCGGCCCGGGTTACGTAGTTCCGACGGGCACGCCCGCGGGCACGCGAATCGATCGGCTCAGGATGCGGCTTGCCGGCCTCCGAAAGCCCTGATTCGGGGGTGATTCGCCGCCGGACGAGCGGTTCGAGCCCCCAAACCGTCATCATGTCTACAAAATCAGTCCCTCAACACAGTTTCAGCGACGAAAACTGGATTCGCCACCGCGCTGGAG
>NZ_VRMC01000620.1:0-242 GCF_008369905.1 Pseudonocardia sp. EV170527-09 | reverse complement strand
CTGCTGGAGCAACCGCAGGCGCAACCGGCGTTCAATACAGCGTCGGGCGCCAGCGCTGGCGGCGCCTATCAGTATCAATACACGCCGCGTCCGCAATCGACCGTGCCGGTTGCCGAGGCTCAGGCCGCGTACCGCGAGTTTTTTGCGCCGCTGCCCGAGGCCAACGCCAATGCGCTGCCGGCCGGTCAGGAAGACATTCCACCGCTTGGCTATGCGCTGGCGCAGCTCAAGGGCATCTATAT
>NZ_VRMC01000619.1:0-242 GCF_008369905.1 Pseudonocardia sp. EV170527-09 | reverse complement strand
GGACCCTGGCCGACGGCTGGGCCTACGCCCGACTCTATGAGTCGACCCGCCAACGCAACGACGCCCTACCCGGCTGGCTGCACTTCTACAATCACCACCGCGCTCACTCCGCCATCGGCGGCCAGCCACCAGTCACCAGGCTGACCAACCTCCCTGGACATCACAACTAGGCGGTGGTGTTCGTGCTGGTCAGGGTGTTGCGGGGGTGGCTTCGACGATGCGGCGGGGTTCGGGCAGGTCGA
>NZ_VRMC01000618.1:0-243 GCF_008369905.1 Pseudonocardia sp. EV170527-09 | reverse complement strand
CATGGGACCCATCAAACGGTGCCTCGGGCACCTCCTCGCCTGGGGCTTTTTAGCATCGCCTTCGTCTCGCCCGAAAAGTTACGCCCTAATTTTTCCTAGTCCATCCGAGGCCGCGGTGGCGGCGAAACTCCTGATTCCCTCCGAGGGGGATCAGATCCTGCTGCTCCGGAGCTCCGGAGAAGGGGGAAATCATCGTTATCGTCATCACCTCTCCTCCTTGGCGTGGGAGGAGGCCTCTACATC
>NZ_VRMC01000617.1:0-243 GCF_008369905.1 Pseudonocardia sp. EV170527-09 | reverse complement strand
GTCCCATTCCTCAAAAACCCTTACTTGCGTGCCGCCTCCCACGACTTGAGCAGTTCGTTGTAGCTCACGGTTTCGCCTTTCGGCTTCTCGTTGGCCAGTTTCGGTTTTGGTGCGCCCGGCTGGTCGAACCAGTATTGCGCGTCGCGCTCGGGGTTCATTTTCGGGGCGCACACCGCTTGGGCCTTGGAGCGTTCCAGACGGGTCATGATCGCGTCCTGATCCTTGGCCAGACCGTCAAGGGCC
>NZ_VRMC01000616.1:0-243 GCF_008369905.1 Pseudonocardia sp. EV170527-09 | reverse complement strand
CTCTATACGAACCTGTGAAAACCGGGTGTGGAGAAGTCACTTTACGAATAGGAGTTAACTTTCCCGGAAAATCTGATTGCGCACAGCGCTCCAACACATAACCATCCACCTGACGACCGTGAAAAGTGACGCGGACACGGACCCCCGGCTGTGCAGTATCAGAGAGATCAGTCGGTACAGAATAATCAAAGGGCCTATCCAAATGCGGCACATCAAGCAACGGCAATACCCGGGCAATAGGGT
>NZ_VRMC01000615.1:0-243 GCF_008369905.1 Pseudonocardia sp. EV170527-09 | reverse complement strand
CCCTTGCTGGCAAAAGAAAGACGTACGCAGTGGAATCCGGACCTGATTTACTTCAACAACCGGGAAGTGAAACCGACAACAGGATACTATGTGCAGAAACTGTACGGTCAGCATGCAGGCGATCATTATATTCCTTCACAAATCAGTCTGGACAATCAGGACAGCCGTGTGAAACTTCGCGTTGGGTCTTCCATCGTTCGTGACAGCAAGACCGGTGATGTGATTGTGAAGCTGGTCAATATG
>NZ_VRMC01000081.1:0-25467 GCF_008369905.1 Pseudonocardia sp. EV170527-09 | reverse complement strand
CGCGAACTAGATCACGAAACGCGGCCGTCTGACCTGCAGCTTCCTCAGAGCGCAGGAGCAAGTGTCCAGATAAAGGGCGGACTGCAGTTCACGCCGTCGACCTGGAAGGAGTTCGGCGGCCGGAAGTACGCGCCGAGCGCCGAGCAGGCGACCAAGGCCCAGCAGATCGAGATCGCGAAGAAGGTGCAGGACGAGCAGGGCTGGAAGGCCTGGCCCGCGTGCACCGAGAAGCTCGGCTGGCGCTGAGCGGCCACACTGGTCGCATGGATCTGGACGCGGTACGGCGGATCGTCGCCGAGGACTCCGGGCTGTGCACGGTCGCGGTCGTCCGCGCCGACGGACGCCCGCACACCTCGCTGGTCAACGCGGGCGTGCTCGAGCACCCCGTGACCGGCACCCCGGTGGCCGCCTACGTCACCTACGGCCCCGTCAAGCTGACGGCGTTGCGCGCGCGACCCGCGACGTCGCTGCACTGGCGGGCCGGGTGGCGCTGGGTGGCCGTCGAGGGCAACTCGGAGATCATCGGGCCGGACGACCCGCGTGACGGCGTCGACGTCCCGGCGCTGCTGCGGGCGGTGTTCGTGGCCTGTGGCGGCACCCACGACGACTGGGCCGAGTACGACCGGGTGATGGCCGAGCAGCGGCGGGCGGCGGTGCTCGTGGCGCCGGAGCGGATTGTGGGGAACCGCTGACCGGATGGCGTCCGGCGTGGCTCGCCCGCCGTCACGCCGGCGCGGCCACCGGTGCCCGATCGCGGCCCCGGCGGAACCGCCGTGCACCCGGCGTCGTCCAAGCCGCATGACCACCTACGCCCACGACCCGGTCGCCTCGACGATCGTCGCCTGCTGGCCCACCGGCGACGGCGCCGTCGCCCACCGGGCCGCCCGCGTCCCGCGGACCCTCGACCACTCCCTGGCCCGCCGCACCGCGACCGCGCTGAGCGCCCTGTCGAGGCACCTGTGGGCCGCCTACGCCGACCAGGCCGCGCACGAGATCGACCCGGCGGAGCTCGCCGCGGCGGTCCGGCACCCGAACCAGCCGGTCGGGGACCTGCTGCGCGTCATGGAGGACGGCTGTGCCGAGACCGCGCACCTGCTCGGCCGGATCGTGGCGCGGGCACCGGGGCGGGCGTTCCGCGACGCCGTCGTCGCCGACGTCCGCGCCGAGACCGACGCCGTCCTCGACGCCGACGACGGCGTCCTCACCGGCCGCTCCGCCCAGGCCGTCGTCCACCCGCGGTGCGACGCCCCGGCCGAGCAGCTCCTCGTCGCCCACTCGCTGCTGCACGACGACCCGCTCGGGCCGCCCGCGATCGTGACGTCGGTCGAGCCGAACGCGGCCGCCGTCGCGACCCTGCGCTGGCTGCGGGCCTCCGCCGCGCTCGTCGCGGAGCGGGTCGGGCATGCGGTGGCCGACGTCGTCGCGCTCGCCGAGGCCATCGGACACGAGGACCTCGCTGTGGCCCGGCACGTGCTGTGCACCCTCGCCGGGGTCGCCGAGGAGGAGGTCGTCCTCGACCTGTTCCAGGAGGCCGTCCTGGCCCGGCAGGGCTGGTTCGTCGTGTGCCCGGAGCAGGCCCCGCACCCGGAGCAGGGCCACCGGGCGGTCTCGACCGTGCTGGACCCGCTCGACCCGGCGTCGTGCCTGCTCGACGGGCTGGTCCGCGGGCTGCACGGCTGCTTCCGGGTGTGGCTCGACGACGTCGTCACCCGGGAGGGCCCCGGCACCGACCCACGGCTGGTCGGGGCCACGCGGATCGCGGAGCTGCGCCGGCTCTACGCCGAGGAGGTCCGGCGCTCGATCGGGGCGGGTCGCTGAGCGTGCTGGTGGGTCGCGCCGCCGATCACCGAGCTCGACGTCGGTGACGCTCAGCCGACGACGACCGGGCCGCGCACCTCGTTCGGGGTGCAGGCCCAGCCGCCGACCCGCGCCCGCTCGGTGCTGCCCCGCACGACGACCGGCCCGGTCACCCGGGCCCCGCACACCTCGACGACGCGGGCCCGGGTCGCGGTCACCGGGCCGGTCACGTCGGACCCGCGCAGCACCAGGCTCGCGCCGCCGGTCACCGTGACCGGCCCGCGGACCCGCGCCCGATCCAGGCAGAGCACGCCCGAGCCGACGGTCAGCGGACCGGTGTAGGCCCCGGTCACGGTGCGGGTGCACGCCGGCGTGGCCGAGACCCGGTTGCGGGAGTCGACGGCGTAGGCGACCTTGCCGGGCCTCGGGTCGGTGATCGGGCGGGACAGGTCGCCGAACTCGCCCTTGTCGGCGGCCTTGCCGTCGTTCCAGCGGGCCATCCGACCGAGCTGGTCCGCGGTTCGGCCGGGCGCGATCTCGGTGTCGCCCGGCGTCGAGGACATCAGCTGCGAGGCGTCGGTCACCGCGCGCAGGTACGAAGCCGGGTCGTGCAGGTCGTAGCGGCCCAGGTCGATCCGGGTGCGCAGCCAGGAGGCCCAGAAGAACTCCAGGTACTCCGGGGCGTCGGCGGGCGGGGAGTAGCCGATGTCGCGGGTGAGGTAGACGAGCCCGCGGTAGGGGTCGTCGGGCAGCAGCGCCAGCCCGATCCGGTCGGGGAGCTGCTGCGGGGTGATGGTGGTGCCGTCGGCGGTGCGCAGCCACACCCAGGACCGGGCCTGCATCTGCGCCCAGAACGCGGCCGGCGTCAGCCGGGACAGGTTCGCCTGCACCCGCATCCGCACCCGCACGTCGGGTCCGCCGTCGGTGGTCTCCAGCAGTGACGTCGTCGTGTGGTGGCCGTCGGTCAGGTACAGCGCGTTCCCGGGCCCGACGACGACGGTCTTCATCGCCGCGACCGACGCCGGTGTCTCCGCACCGGTCGCGATCGTGCACCGGAACGACGACGGGTCGCGCAGCGTGGCGCCCGGCCCGGCCTCGGCGGCCTCGCCCCGCCCGTCGGTCTCGCACCAGTCGTCGAACCGCTTGTTCGGCCTGCCGCTGTCGGTGTCCTTCGTGCCCGCGTAGCGGCCCAGCTTGTAGTGGATCTGGTCGTGTCCGATGTTCGGCTGGGTGGGCCGCAGGTCGCGCAGCCGCACCTCCAGCAGGTCGCCCTCGCGGGCCTGCGCGGCGGACGGGGCGGTCGGTGGGGCCGCGGACGGCACTGCGCTCTGCGCTGGGGACGGCACTGCGGGCGGCACTGCGCTCTGCGCTGCGGGCGGCACTGCTGCCTGCGCTGCGGCGGCGCCGGTCGTCGCACCCACGACGAGCGCCGCGACGGTCGCGACGAGGACGGTGCGGACGGCGGTTCGGGACACGGGCACTCCTCGTTCGGGCCCGGCCGGTTCGGCGCGGTGATCACCCGAACTGGGACGATCGTGGCCGGAGCGGACGACCCGGCGACCACCCGGCGTCGTCGGGGTGGCGCGCGGGTGAACGATCACGCTGTCCCGGGCCGGCGCCCCGCGACCAGCTGCACCGCGGTCCCGGCGACGGGCAGCACCAGCAGCAGCGCCAGTGCCGCGCTCAGCCCGAGGACGGCGGCGAACCCGCCGATCACCGCCGCCCCGATCCCGGCGCCGGTGAGGAAGCACAGTGTCGCGACCCCGATCGCGCCGCTGCGCCGGTCCTGCGGCACCGCGGCACCGACCGAGGCGATCATCGCGGGCTGGCCGGTGCCGAACGCCAGCGTCACCAGCATCGGGGCGAGCGCCAGCACCCACGGCAAGTGGGTCGCCACCCCGGCCACACCGAGCACCAGCCCGACGACGGTCGTCGCGCACGCCAGGGTGAGCGTCCGGTGTGCTCCGATCCGGGTCTGCAGGAACGCCGACGCCGCCGGGCACGCCAGCGCCACCACCGCCGAGGGCACCAGCACGAGCCCGGTGGACAGCGGGCTCCAGCCGCGCTCGGCGAGCTCCAGCGGGATGCCCAGCAGCAGCGCGAACCAGCTGGCCGGCACCACCGACGCGCACAGCGAGCTGCGCACCACCGTCGCGTTCCCGACCACCCCGCGTGGCAGGAACCCGTCGGGCCGGGCCCGCACCCACAGCGCCGTCATGGGCACGCCGACGGCGAGCAGCACCCCACCGGCGACGGCCGCGACCGCACCGGCGCCGGGCGACTGCACCAGCAGCACCAGACCGGTCACCGCGGTCGCGACGATCACCGCGCCCGCCAGGTCCACCCGGGCGCCGTCGCCACGGACCACCGAGTGCCGCCACAGGTAGGGGAGGGCGAGCAGCGCCAGTGCGGGCAGTGCGACCGCGGCCCGCCATCCGCCCACGGTCGTCAGCGCCCCGCCGATCAGCGGCCCGAGCGCGGACAACGCGGCGGAGGTCCCGGCCAACCGTCCCAGCGCGCCGCCGCGTCGCTCCGGCGGGATCCGGGCCGACAGCAGCGCCGAGGCCAGCACCGGGATCGACGCCGCTCCGATCCCCTGCACGATCCGGGCGGTCATCAGCAGCCCGAAGCTCGGTGCCGCCGCGGCGGCGAGCGCCCCCAGCCCGAGCAGGCCCGCTCCGATGCACAGCGGGGCCCGGATCCCGACGGCGTCGGCGAGACGTCCGTGCACCGGCGTCGCCACGGCCAGCGCGACCGCGTACCCGCTGACCATCCAGGTCGCGGTCGCGGTCCCGACCCCGAGGTCGGCTGCCAGCTGCGGGAGCGTGACCGTCACCCCCGACGTCGACGTGCCGGCGAGGCCGAAGAGGAGTCCGAGCACGATGGACAGGAGCACACCGGCGATCCTCACCCGCGACGGCCACCGGTGCACCGTGATTCCCTGTGTCCCGTGCCGACCCCACTCCTCGTCCGCCCGGCGACCGCTGAGGACGCCGACGCCTGCGCCGCCGTCTACGCCCCCTACGTCCGCGACACCGCGATCAGCTTCGAGATCGAGCCGCCCGGTCCGGTCGAGATGGCCGAGCGGATCGCGGCCGCCCAGGAGCGTCACGCCTGGCTGGTCGCGGTCGGTCCCGGCGGCGCGGTGCTCGGCTACGCCTACGGCGGGCCCTGGAAGTCCCGCGCAGCCTACGGGCGGACCTGCGAGGTCTCGGTCTACCTGGCCCCCGAGGCCCGCGGCCGGGGTGTGGGCCGAGCGCTGTACGAGGCGCTGTTCACCGAGCTCGCCGCGCGCGGCATGGTCGTCGCCGTCGCCGGGATGACCGAGCCGAACGAGGCGAGCGCCGCCCTGCACCGCGCGCTGGGCTTCACCGAGGTCGGCACGTTCCGCGGGGTCGGCTGGAAGCTCGGTGCGTGGCGCGACGTGACCTGGTTCCGGCGGGCGTTGGCCGAGGCCCCGCCGGACGGCCCCCGGGACTGAGCCCGTCGGGCGAGTGTGAGGGCCGTCGCCGCTCGTCGCCCGATGCGGGAGTCCGCCGCCATGTCTTGACGTGTCAATATTGATGCAGCAATATTGAGATGTGCCCGATGATCCCGCCGTCACGATCCATGAACTGGCCGCCGAGCTGAGCCGGTCCGCCGAGGCCCTGCTCGGCTCCCGGACGGCGATGTCGTTCGCCCGCTACCGCGTCCTGCGCGCGCTGCGCCAGGAGGGCACATCCACCCAGCACGCCCTCGCCGTGCGGCTCGGGATCGGCGACGCCGCGGTCAGCCGGATGCTGCCCGGTCTGATCGAGCAGGGCTGGTGCGCGGTCACCGACGACCCGGGGCACGGCCGTCGGCGACGGGTGGAGCTCACCGCCGCCGGGCACACGGTCGAAGCCGACGGAGCCGCCCTGCTCACCGAGGCCTTCCACGGCGCGGCCGCCGACGCGGGCATCGACGTCGAACCCTTCCTCGCGGCTGCGGCCGCCCTCACCGAGCGGATCCGGACCTCGCTGCCCGCCTCCGCCGACAGGAGTACGTCATGAGCATCACCGCCCCACCCATCGACCCCGAGCTGAGCGCAGCGCTGGCGCTGGCCGGACGCCCGGCCGTCGCCGTCGGGATGACCGCGGCGACGCTGCACGACCAGCGTGCCGTGCTCGAGGCCATGACCCCCTCCTTCGACGACGTTGCCGCCGACACCCGGTTCCGCCTCACCCGCCGGACCGTCCCGGGACCGCAGAGGGCTGCGGGGGTCGACGTGCTGATCGCCACCCCGGCCGGTGCCACCGGAGGGTGTCCGGTGCTGGTCACCACGCACGGCGGCGGTCTGGTGGCGGGCAGCGGCCTGCTCGGGCTGCCCGGGGTGCTCGACCTCGCAGCCTCGATCGGCGGGGCCGGGGCCGTCGTCGTCTCGGTGGACTATCGGCTCGCGC
This sequence comes from Pseudonocardia sp. EV170527-09, assembly GCF_008369905.1. Lineage (NCBI taxonomy): Bacteria > Bacillati > Actinomycetota > Actinomycetes > Pseudonocardiales > Pseudonocardiaceae > Pseudonocardia > Pseudonocardia sp. EV170527-09. Next base: position 19,249 of record NZ_VRMC01000081.1, on the reverse strand, counting down.
CCGAGCATCCCTTCCCCGCGGCCCACGACGACACCTGGACCGCTCTGACCTGGGTCGCCGGGCACGCCGAGGAGATCGGCGGCGACCCAGGGAGCCTGGTTCTGTACGGAGGCAGTGCCGGTGCGAACCTCGCCGCCGGGGTGGCCCTGCGGGCCCGGGACACCGGGGAAGTCGCCGTCCGCGGGCAGCTGTTGCTCTACCCGATGCTCGACGACCGCGCCGCCGGCGTCTCGGCGGCACAGATGCACGGGCACGGGGTGTGGGACGACGTCACCAACCGCACCGCATGGGACGCCGTTCTCGCCGGACGGCCGGCGACGCCGTACGCGGCCCCCGCCCGAGCGGTGGACCTCGCCGGACTGCCTCCGACCTACCTGGAGGTGGGCTCGGCGGAGACGTTCCGCGACGAGACCGTCGACTGGGCGTGCCGGATCTGGGCGGCGGGCGGCGACGCCGAGCTGCACGTGTGGCCCGGCGCGGTCCACGGGTTCGACCTGTTCGTACCGGGGTCGACAGTGGCCGGACGTGCCCGGGCCGCCCGCCGCGACTGGCTGCGGCGGCTCGTCGACGGTGCGGGCGAGCGGGATTAGGCCGCGACTGCCCCGGCGCGAGCCGGGCGCCGGGGCCTGAGGTCGTCGGCCTCGGACCGCGTGCGAGCATCGGTGCCCGTTGCGCCCCGCACCGCCCGGCCCGTCGGCCGTCGGCGCGAGGGCGCGCCCCGCCCGCCATCCCGGGCCGGGGGAGCGGTACCGCACGGGGAGCACCATGGACGGCCTGCGCCGCGAACTCGACGGGCGCCAGATCGGCATGATCGCCGTGGGCGGCGCGATCGGCACCGGGCTGTTCCTCGGCTCCGGGCTCGCGATCTCCCTCGCCGGTCCCGCGGTGATCGTCGCCTACGTCGTCGCCGCAGTCGTCGCGCTGGTCCTGGCCTACGCGCTGGCCGAGATGGTGGTGCGTCACCCCGAGGCCGGTGGGGTCGGGCCCATCACCCAGCGCTACCTCGGGCCCGGCGCAGGCTTCGTGCAGCGCTGGATGTACTGGGCGGCGCAGGTCGTGAACATCGGCAGCGAGGTCGTCGCCGCCGGGCTCTACCTGACGTTCTGGTACCCCGACCTGCCGCTGTGGATCCCGGTCGTCGGGTTCTCCGTGGTGATGCTGGCGGTCAACGCGGGCGCGGTCCGCTTCTTCGGCGAGACCGAGTACTGGTTCGCGATGATCAAGGTCGTGACGATCGTGGCGTTCATCGCCGTCGGTCTCGTCGCGATCGTGTTCGGGCTGCCCGGGCAGGAACCGGTCGGACTCGGGGCGCTCACCGCGCACGGCGGGTTCGCCCCGAACGGGATCGGCGCGATCTGGCTCGCGCTGACCGTGGTGACCTTCTCGTTCCTCGGCACCGAGGCCGTCGCCGTCACCGCGGCCGAGTCGTCGGACCCGGTGCGCGACATCCCGCGGGCCGCCCGGCGCACCGTCGTGCGGCTCGCGATCTTCTACGTCGGCGCCATGCTGGTGGTGGTGACCCTGGTGCCCTGGAACACCGTGACCACCGGCGACGACGTCAGCGAGTCACCGTTCGTGCGGCTCTTCGCCCAGGCCGGGGTGCCCGCCGCGGCCGCGGTGATGAATGTCGTCGTGCTGACCGCGGCGCTGTCGGCGATGAACACCAACCTCTACGTGACCGCGCGGATGACCTACTCGCTGGCCCGCGACGGCTACGCGCCCCGGTCGCTTGCCCGGGTGAACCGGCACAGCGCCCCGCAGCGGGCACTGGCGCTGTCCGCGGTCGGGCTGGCTCTCGCGTCCCTGGTCTCGGTGTTCGCCGAGGCCACCGCGTTCCCGCTGCTCGTCGGGCTGGCCCTGTTCGGGGCGTTGGTGACGTGGTTGCTGATCTTCGCCGCGCACCTCGCGTTCCGCCGGGCGGGCAGCGGTGAGGAGTCCCCGGTCCGCCTCTGGGGCGCGCCGTACACGACGGTCGCGGCGATGCTGTTCGTCGCCGCGGTGCTGGCGACGACGCCGTTCACCACCCAGTTCGCGACGGCGGCGCAGGCGGGTGTGCCCTTCCTGGTCCTGCTCGTCGTGGTCTACCTGGTGGTGCGGCGCCGTCGCCGACGGGTCACGCCGTCGTGAAGGGGACCGATACCCCCGCGCCTGCCGGTCATGCCGGCGCGGGGGACCGTGTCACCAGATCCGGACGCGCCGGTCCGGGTCGGTGTAGAGCCCGTCGGACTCGGTCACCCCGAACGCCTCGTGGAAGGTGTCGAGGTTCGTGACGACCGCGTTGCACCGCAGGTCCGGCGGCGAGTGCGGGTCGGTGGTGAGCCGCCGGATCGCCTCCGCGTCGCGGGTCACCGCCCGCCACACCTGCGCCCACCCGAACAGCACCCGCTGCTCACCCGTCAGACCGTCGATCACCGGCGGCTCGAAGCCCTCGTGCGCGATCGCGTACGCCTTCAGCGCGATCGTCAGCCCGCCCAGGTCGCCGATGTTCTCGCCGACCGTCAGCGAGCCGTTGACCTTGTGGTCGGGCAGCCCGGCGGGGGACAGGCCGTCGTACTGGTCGATCAGCATCTGCGCGCGGGACTCGAACTCGGTCCGGTCGGCGGACTCCCACCAGTCGGTGAGGTTGCCGTCGCCGTCGTAGCGGGAGCCCTGGTCGTCGAAGCCGTGCCCGATCTCGTGGCCGATGACCGCGCCGATGCCGCCGTAGTTCGCGGCGTCGTCGGCGTCGGCGTCGAAGAACGGCGGCTGCAGGATCGCTGCCGGGAACACGATCTCGTTGAGCCGCGGGTGGTAGTAGGCGTTGACCGTCTGCGGGGTCATCAGCCACTCGCCGTGGTCGACCGGGCCGCCGAGCTTGGCGTACTCGAAGTCGTGGCGCCACTGGGCCGCGCGACCCGCGTTGCCGAGCAGGTCGGCCGGGTCGATCTGCAGGTCGGAGTAGTCCTTCCAGGAGTCCGGGTAGCCGACCTTCGGTGTGAACTTGCCGAGCTTGTCCAGCGCCCGCTCCCGGGTGGCCGGGCTCATCCAGTCCAGGGTGGAGATCGACCGGCGGTAGGCCTCGACGATGTTGTCGACCAGCTCGGTGATGCGCTCCTTGGCCCGCGGCGGGAAGTGCCGCTCGACGTAGATCTTCGCGACGGCCTCGCCCAGCGCACCCTCCACCAGCGACACCCCGCGCTTCCAGCGCTCGCGCAGCTCCGGGGTACCGGACAGGGTGCGGCCGAAGAAGTCGAAGTCGGCCTCGACCAGGTCCGCGGAGAGGAACTCCGCGCACGACCCGGCGACGGTCAGCGCGAGCCACGCCTGCCACTGCTCCAGCGGGCGCCCGGCCCACAGCTCACCGGCGGCGGTGACGAAGCTCGGCTGGCGGACGATCACCTCGTCGTAGGCGTGCGCGGGCACCCCCAGCGCGGACTCCCACTCGGCCCAGTCGAAGCCCGGGGCCGCGGCGCGCAGCTCCTCGCGGGTCATCAGGGTGTAGGTCTTCTCGGCGTCGCGGTTGAGGACCCGGTCCCAGGACGCGTCGGCCAGCGCGGTCTCCAGGTCCATGACCTGCTCGGCGACGCGCTCCGGCTCGGCCAGCCCGATCAGCTCGGCGAGGCGCCGCAGGTGCTCGACGTACTTCGCCCGGATCTCGGGGTCGCCCTCGTCGCCGTAGTACGACTCGTCGGGCAGGCCCAGGCCGGCCTGGTTGAGGTTCACCAGGTAACGGGAGGAGTCCTTGAGGTCGGTCGCGATGAACTCGCCGAACAGCGCGGCCCGGCCCTCGCGCTGACGCCGGCCGAGCACGGTCGCGAGCGCGGCCCGGTCGGTGGCGGCGTAGATCTCGTCGAGCAGCGGGCGCAGCGGCGCGGTGCCGAGCTCCTCGACCCGCTCGACGTCCATGAACGAGCGGTACAGGTCGCCGATCTTGCGGGCCTCGGTGCCGGGCTCCGACGACGCCGCGCACTCCTCGACGATCTCGTGGACCTGGACCTCGGCCCGGTCGCGCAGGACGCGGAACGCACCGTCCTGCGAACGGTCGTCGGGGATCTCGTGGGTCGCCAGCCACCGGCCGTTCACGTGGGCGAACAGGTCGTCCTGGGGACGGACGTCCGGGTCGACCCAGCTGAGGTCGAGACCGGAGCGCTTCTCGGTCGGGGACTCGGTGGTCGTCATGGGTCCATCCTGCCTGCCGGGTGCGACGGTTTCGAGCAACCGACGCCGGCACGCCCGCGCGGCCGGGTCCGTCGCGGACGTGGGTGCTGCGAATCCGCTTACCCGGCAAGCGGATCCACAACCGTCACACCCCGGGGCGGAGGAACCCGGAGCAGCGACACGGGTCCGGGGGCGGTGCGTGCCGAAGTTGACCGGACAGGTCACCGCGTGGTGGACACCCGGTTGTCCACCACCGGACGGCGGACGCACCATCGCGGACGTGACGATCCACCTCGATGCGCCGGTCACCCGGCCCCGTTCCACGCCCGCCGTCGACCTCCTGGAGGGTGAGCGCCTGCTGGCCCGCCTCCCGGGCGACGGGGCGGACCGATGTGGCGCGGACTTCGAGGCCTTCACCGTCACCCCGCTCGGGCGCACCCTGGGTGCCGAGATCACCGGCATCGACCTGCGTGACCGCGTCGACGAGGACCTGCGGGCCGAGCTGCACCGGGCACTGCTGGAGTGGAAGGTCCTGTTCTTCCCCGGCCAGCACCTCACCAGCGACCGGCAGCGCGAGCTCGCGCTGCTCTGGGGCGACCTGGAGACCAACCCGATGCTCGACACCGGCGATGCCGCCGACGTCGTCCGCTTCGGCACCGGCAGGCGCACCTACGAGAACATCTGGCACGCCGACACCACGTTCCGTCCCGCACCCGCCATGGGGGCCATGCTGCGGATGGTGCGGACGCCGCCGTTCGGCGGGGACACGATGTGGGCCGACATGGCCGTCGCCTACGACAACCTCACCGACGAGGTGCGGGCGCGCATCGACGACGCCGTCGCGGTGCACGACATGGTGCCCGGCTTCGCCCGGTTCCTGGACCCGGAGCGGCTGGCCCGTGGCCGTGACCTGTTCCCGCCGGTGACCCACCCCGTCGTCCGCACCCATCCGGAGACCGGGCGCCGCACGCTGTTCGTGAACGCCTCGTTCACGACGGAGATCGTCGGGCTCCCGCGCGAGGAGTCCGACGCGCTGCTGCGGCACCTGTTCGCCCAGGCCCACGTGCCCGAGTACCAGGTCCGCTACCGCTGGTCCGAGGGGACGCTCGCGTTCTGGGACAACCGGGCGACCCAGCACTACGCCGTCGGCGACTACCACCCGCACACCCGGGTCGCGGAGCGCGTCGCGATCGCGGGCGACCGACCCTTCTGACGGTCAGGAGGCCGCGCCGCCCCACCGGCGGCGGCGCGGCCGGTCGGCGGGCTCGTCCTCCATCGGGGCGGCGATCGCCAGCCGCCCGACCTGCTCGTTGAGGACCTTCAGGTGCACCCGGACGTCGTCGTGGGTCGGGTCCAGCACTGCCTGCTCGGCGATCTCCGCGGCCTGGTCGACCGACTGCTTCAGCGACGCCTTGGCCTTGTTCAGCCGGGCGGCGATCCGCTTGGCGGGCGGTTCGGTGAGTCGGAACCGGGCGGGCTCGATCGAGTCGCCGACGGCGGCCAGGCGCTGCACCGCCTCCAGCTCCGAGTCCAGCCGCTTGCCGATCTCGGTGAGCCACGTCCGCACCTGCATCGCCGAGATCACCGTGGTGATCCGATGGAAGCGCTGCACCTGCTCGGTGCACTCGGCCACGTAGGTCCGCCAGTACCGCGACAGCGGTGCGGGGGAGGGCTCGGATCCGGGGCGCAGGAGTGACACGCCCGCAGGCTACCGGTGCTCACCCGGCCAGCCGGATCGTCGTCCCCGGGCCGAGCGGCAGCCCCAGCAGGACGAACACGCAGAGGATGACCACCCACACCACGAACACCGGCACGACGAACATCGCCATCCGCGAGAACACCGCCCCCAGGGTGAACGAGCGCTCGTAGCGACGGCAGGTCAGCTGCAGCACGTACAGGTAGGGGTTCAGCGGTGAGATCGGGTTGGTGATCGCGTCACCGATCCGGTAGGTCGCCTGGATGACCGCCGGGTGCAGGCCCAGCCCGACGAACACCGGCACCAGTACCGGCGCCAGCACCGTCCACAGTGACGCCCCGGAGAACACCACCATCGCCAGCACCGAGCACAGCACCAGCGCGAGCAGCAACGCGCCGAGCCCGGTCAGGCCGATCGCGCGCAGCCCGGCCGACCCCTCCACCGCCAACCACGTCCCGACCCCGCTCCAGGTGAACATCGCGATGAACTGGCCCGCGGAGAAGGCGATGACGACGAACCCGAGCATCCCCTTCAGCGACTCGGCCATCATCTCCGGCACGTCCGACGGGCGGGTCACCACGCCCGCGGCGATGCCGTAGGCCAGGCCGGTGACGAGGAAGGTCAGGAACAGCAGCGGGACGATCCCGTCGAGGAACGGGGAGTCGATCAGGGACCCGTCGTCGCCCTGCAGCGGGCCGCCGGGCACGAGCCAGGCCGCCAGCGCGCAGGCCAGCCACACCGCGAGGGCGACACCCGCGACCCGCAGCGCCCGCCGCTCCCGCGCGGTGACCGTCGTGTCCGGCTCACCCGCCGCGTCCGGCTCCGGGGCGACCGGGGGCAGCCCCGGCTCGACGCGGTGCACCAGGATCCAGCCGAGCACCGCGGGCAGCACGAGCGCCGAGACCGCCTGGAACCAGTAGTTCATGAGCACCCCGACGCCGATGTCCGGCGGTGTCCCCGGCGGCAGCACCGACTCGGTCAGCGCGGCCAGGTTCGCGTCCAGCGCACCGACGATCAGTCCGGAGCCGTAGCCGACGGCCGTCGCCGCGAACGCGCCGAGCGCCCCGGCGACCGGATGCCGCCCCACCGAGGCGAACGCGAGCGCGGCCAGCGGCGGGAGGATCACCATCGCCGCGTCGCCCATGAAGTGGCCCTGCACGCACAGGTAGGCCACCGCGTAGGGCATGAAGCGCCGCGGTACCCGGGTCAGCGCGATGTTCACCAGCGACCGCAGCAGCCCGGTGCGCTCGCAGATCCCGACGCCCAGCAGCATCGTGAGCACCACGCCCAGCGGCGGGAAGCCGATGAAGTTGTCCACCATGGTGGTGAGCAGCTGCCGCAGGCCCGCCACGGACAGGATGTCGCGGACCGGTTGTGCCTGCGGGGCGCCCGGCAGCTGCGCGGCCGCCCCGTTCGCGGCCAGTACCGCCGAGCCCACCCCGAGCAGCAGCAGGAGGATCCAGAACAGGAAGAACGGGTGCGGCACCCGGTTCCCGACCCGCTCGATGCCCCGGATCACCGGTCCGGGCCGGTACGCTGCGGTCACGGGATGCGCCCGTCGGTCGCCAGCACCGGCGCGTCGGCGGGCACGGTGTCGGGGTAGATCAGCCCGCTGCCGGTGTTCAGCACGACGACCGTCTCCGACCCGTCGAGCCAGCCCGACTCCCGCAGCCGGCCCGCCGCGGCGACGCAGGCCGCGCCCTCCGGGCAGATCCACGTGCCCTCGTCGCGGGCGAGGGCGTGCTCGGCGGCGAGCAGCTCGTCGTCGGAGACGGCGACGGCGGTCCCGCCGGTGTCGTACACGGCGTCGAGGACGAGGAAGTCGCCCAGCGCCTTGGGCACGGTGATCCCGAACGCGACCGTGTGCGGGTCGGCCGGGGCGGTCGACTCGCGCAGTCCGGCCTCGAACGCGTCGACGATCGGGGCGCACCCGGTGGCCTGCACCGCGACCAGCCGCGGCAGCGGACCGGAGATCCAGCCCAGCTCCCGCATCTCCGCCAGGGCCTTGTGGATCGCGATGATCCCGACGCCGCCGCCGGTCGGGTAGAGGATCACGTCCGGGCAGCGCCAGCCGAGCTGCTCGACGATCTCGTAGCCCATCGTCTTCTTGCCCTCGATGCGGTACGGCTCGCGCAGCGTCGAGGTGTCCTGGTATCCCGCCCCGTCGGAGTTGCGGCGGGCGACGGCGTCGGCGACGAGCCGCCCGGCGTCACCGATCAGCCCGTCGACCAGGTACAGCTCCCCGCCGGAGACGACGACCTCGCGCCGGGTGATCTCCGGGGCGTCGACCGGCATCGCGATCAGCGCGCCGAGCCCGGCCCGCGCGGCGTAGCAGGCCCAGGCGGCGCCGGCATTGCCGTTGGTGGGCATCGCGACCGCACGGACGCCGAGCTCGGCGGCACGGGAGACGCCGACCGCGGCGCCGCGGGCCTTGAACGCCCCGGTCGGGACCAGGCCCTCGTCCTTCATCAGCAGGCCCGGCAGCCCGAGGCGGGCACCGGCCCGGGGGAGCGGCAGCAGCGGGGTCATGCCCTCGCCCATGGTCACCACGTGCGCGGGGTCCCGCACGGGCAGCACCTCGTGGTAGCGCCACAGGTCCGGCGGGCGGGCGGCGATGTCGGCCGGGGTCACCAGGGTGCGGGCGCGGTCCAGGTCGTAGCGGGCGAGCAGCGGGGCGCCGGAGCCCGAGGTCCCCTGCACGATGTCGGCGTCGAGGACCTCGCCGGTGCGGGAGCACTCCAGGTGGGACAGCGTCGAGAAGTCGGGCACGGGCCCACCTGATCGCCCGTCGTGCCGCGGCGCAACCCGGAGTGCGACTGTGCCCCCGCGGGACGTGACCGCGGACACGATGTCGCCTTCGGGTGATCCGGTAGCCTCGACCGCAAAAGCGTGAATGTTCAATGATCGAGAGGGATCCATGCGACCGCTCCCCACGCCGTTCTCCGACATCGCACTCCTGCTGGTCCGGCTGCTCGTCGGCGTCGTCCTCGTCGCCCACGGTCTGCAGAAGCTCTCGAACGGAGTCGGCGGTGTCGCGTCGGGCTTCGCCGGCATGGGCATCCCGCTGCCGACGGTGTCCGCGCTGTTCGCGATCGCGGTCGAGATCGGAGGCGGCGTGCTGCTGCTCGCCGGTGCCGCGACGACCGTCGCCGGGCTCGTCGTCGCCGTCGAGATGGTGGGGGCCTACCTGTTCGCGCACCCCGGTCTGAACCCGTTCGTCGACTCGGGCGGCTGGGAGCTGGTCGGCGTGATCGCGGCGGGCGGACTCGCGCTGGCCGCGGCCGGACCGGGCCGGTTCTCGGTCGACGCGCTCGTCGTCGGACGCGGCCGCACCCCGGCCCGGCACGCGGTGGGTGTCCCCTCGGGGGAGTAGGACCCGCCCCCGCGGGGGATCCCGCCGCATGCCCGAGGGACACACCGTGCACCGGCTCGCGCGGCTCCAGCGCCGCCGCTACGCGGGCCGGCCGGTGGCGGTGTCCAGTCCGCAGCGCCGGTTCAGCACCGGAGCCCGGATCGTCGACGGGCGGGTGCTGGTCGACGTGCAGGCCCACGGCAAGCACCTGTTCCAGCACTACGGTCCGGACACCACCGTGCACGTCCACCTCGGGCTGTGGGGCCGGTTCCCCAACCGGGAGCTGCCCCGGGAGCCGCCCCGCGGCCAGGTCCGGATGCGGATCGTCGGCGAGACCCACTACGCCGACCTGCGCGGTCCGGCCGCCTGCGAGCTGCTCGACGACGCCGGGGTGGCGCAGCTGCGGGCACGGCTCGGCGAGGACCCGCTGCGCGACGACGCCGACCCGGCCCGCGTCCGGGAGCGGTTCGCCCGCTCCAGGGCCCCGCTGGCCGCCCTGCTCATGGACCAGTCGGTGATCGCGGGCATCGGCAACGTCTTCCGCGCCGAGACGCTGTTCCGTACCGGTCTGGACCCGATGACCCCGGCCCGTGACCTCGACGACCGGTCCTTCGGGCTGCTCTGGGACGACCTGACCGCGATGCTCCACGACGGCGAGCGGCGCGGCCGGATCGAGACGCTGCGTCCCGAGCACGACCCGGCGCTGCTGGAGCCGCCCGACCGCGGCGCGGTCTGCGCCAGCGTCGTCTACGCCTACCGCCGCACCGGACAGCCCTGCCTGGTCTGCGGCGCCCCGATCGCGCACGCCGAAGTCCGCACGCGGAACCTCTTCTGGTGCCCCGGGTGCCAGTCGGGATCCTCCGCGCGGCCGCTCACCGAACGGTGACGACCGATGTCCGATCTGTCCTGTACCGGCCGGTAGCGGTACCGTTGGCGCCATGCTGTCGACCGGTCCCGTGCGTCCGGAGAGGCGGCACCGGCCGATCGTCCGGTGGGACGCGGCGCTGTCCGGGTTCGCGCTCGTCGTGACCGGGATGCTGGTCGCGCTCGGGATCTTCGGCGCCGTCTTCCTGGTTGCCTTCTTCGAGTACTGCCCGCCGCGCACGTGCAGCTCGTCGGCGGTGCTCGTGTCGGTCGGCGGCTCGCTGGTGGTCGCCGCGGCCGCCGGCGTGGCCGGTCTCGCCATGACCGTGCTGCGGGTCGTCGAACGCCGTCCGGCCTGGCCGTTCGCGCTGGCCACCCTCGCCGTGGCCGCGTCCGCCGTCGCCTTCGGCGCGGTCCACTACGCGAGCGCGATCGGGTACTGACGTCCTCGGGCGTCGATCCCCCGAGCGCGTGCGCCGGGCCGGGTCTCGCGACCCGTGCCGGTGCGCGCTCCGCGGTGCCGCCGCGACCGGTCGGTCACCGTCGAGGATCGACCGTCCGGCCGGCCGCCTCCGCCGCCTCTGCCTCCGCCGCCGCAGCGCGCTGCGCGGTCCGGCGGAAGCCGATCGCGATCGCCGCCGACATCAGCATCATCACCGTGACCACCCACATCCCGGCCCGCGAGTCACCGGTCAGGTCCTTGAGCCATCCCGCGACGAACGGACCGACGAACCCGGACAGGTTGCCGAAGGAGTTGATCAACCCGATCCCCGCGGCGGCCCCGGCGCCGGTGAGGAAGGCGTTCGGCAGCGACCAGAACGGCGGGATCGCGGCGAAGACCCCGATCGCGCAGACGGTCACACACGCCATGACCAGCAGCGGCGAGTCCATGTACAGCGCGCCCGCGATCGCCACCGACCCCACGACGGCGGGGACGGCCACGTGCAGCGGCCGCTCCCCGCTGCGGTCGGAGCGTCGGGCCCACAGCACCATCGTCACCGACGCGATCGCGTACGGCACCGCGGTGATCAGGCCGACCTCGACCAGCGAGTAGTCGGCGCCGAACTGCTGCTCGAACCCGGCGACGATCTGGGGGAGGAAGAACGCCAGGACGTAGAGCCCGAACACGATCCCGAAGTAGACGACCGACAGGGCCACCACCCGGCCGTCGCGCAGGGCGGCGGCGACCCCGCGGTCCTGCCCGGCCGCCGCCGCGTCCTCGGCGGCGATCCGCTCCTCCAGCGCGACCGCCTGGTCGGTGGGCAGCCACCGGGCCCGGGTCGGACGGTCCGGCAGCAGCCACAGCACCGCGACGCCCAGCAGCACCGCCGGGATGCCCTCGACGAAGAACATGAAGCGCCAGCCGGCGTCGAAGCCCAGGGCGCCGTCGCCGACCGAGATCAGCCACGTCGACAGCGGCCCGCCGACCACCGAGGACAGCGGCACGGCCAGGAAGAACAGGGCGACGATCCGCGCCCGCTCGACCCTCGGGAACCAGTAGGTCAGATACAGGATGATGCCCGGGAAGAAGCCGGCCTCGGCGATGCCGAGCAGCACCCGCACGACGTAGAAGCCGATCTCGCCCTGGATGAACGCCGTCGACGACGCGACGACGCCCCAGGTCACCATGATCCGGGCGATCCAGATCCGCGCCCCGACCCGGTGCAGGATCACGTTGGACGGGACCTCGAAGAAGAAGTACCCGACGAAGAACAGCCCGGCGCCCAGACCGTAGGCGGCCGCGGACAGGCCCAGGTCGGCGTTCATCGTCAGGGACGCGAACCCGACGTTGACCCGGTCGATGTAGTTCAGCAGATAGGCCAGGGCGAGCAGCGGGATGAGCCGCTTCGTCGCCGTCCGTACGGCCGTCGAGACCAGCACGCCGTCCCCCTCCGTTGCGGTGCGCACGCCAGCGCAGTCTCGCCGCCGGAGGTCAGTCCTTCAACCAGGCGTAGGCGGTGTGCCGGGACACACCGAGCGCCGCCGCCATCGCGCTGACCTCGCAGCCGGCCTCGCGCCCGGCACGCAGCAGCTCACGGCGACGCTCGCGCGGGGCGTCCGCGGCGGCCCGCAGCTGTTCGAGCACGGCCGCGGACTCGGCGGACTCCCGGCGTCGGCCCACCCCGGGCCGGGAGAACGCGCGCACCGCGTCGGCGTCCCAGACCTTGCGGCCGTCCGGGCCGGGGTCGGGCAGCGGGGGCGGTGCCTGGCCGCGGGAGACGTAGGAGTTCCAGGTGCCCACCTGCACGCCCCAGTGGGCGGCGCACTCGTCGCTGGTCCAGGTCGTCACGACAGGAGGGTGCCACGGTCCGCCCGGCCCGGCGGTGTCGGTCCGTGGCGGGGTCGGGCACGGTCCGACCGCGGTCATCCTCCCGGCGGTGCACCGAGGGGGCCTGCCAGCAGGTCCTGCACGGCAGCGGCGCAGTCGGCCGGGGTCCGGCCGGGCCGCCCGTGGGGGTCGGCGACCGCGTTCATCGCCCCGAACAGCAGATCGCGGACGAGCCGGGGAGCGGGCCCGGCGACGATCGCCCCCGCGCGTTGCGCGTCGTCGACCAGCTCGGTCCACCGGCTCCGGTAGCGGTGCAGGAGCACGCGGTAGGTCGCGAGCGACGCGTCCTGGCCCGGCTCGGGCATGGTGAGCACGACCGCGGCGTAGTCGCTCAGCTCCACCAGGGCGTCGAGGTGCGCACGGACGGCGGCCCACAGGCGGGCCCCGGCATCGGCGGCCGTGAGCGGGGCCAGGGCGTCGTCGAGGTGGCGCAGCGACTCGCGCAGGCCCTCCTCGAGCACCGTCGCGATCAGCTCGTCCTTCGAGCCGAAGTGGAAGTAGACGCTCCCGGTCCGCAGTCCCGCGGCCTCGGCGATCCCGCTGAGGCTGACCCCGACCCGCCCGTCGCGGGCCAGCAGGGACGCGGCCGCGTCGAGCAACCGGCGTCGGGTCCGGTCCCCCTTGGACGGACGGTCGGGCGCGGCGGGCACGGTCGCCATTCTCATCTCCCACCGCCACGACGACGTCGGAGCACCCCGGAGCGCGGCGCTGCTCCAACATTCTATGTTAGCTTAAAAACTAACAACCATTAGTTTCTGGAGGAGCCATGACGATCCCCTCGCCCCCGGCCGCCCGGGACGCCGCACCGCTGGACCCGACCGAGGCGCTGGGCTGGTACGGGAGCTGGATCGACGCCTGGAACAGCCACGATCCGGACCGGGTCCGCCCGCTGGTGACCGACGACTTCCGGCTCGAGACGCCGACGACGCGCAACTCCGGCTGGGACGTACGGGGACCTGACGCCGCCGCCGACTACATGCGTTACGTGCTCACCGCCTACCCGGACCTGACCTGGGTACGCACCGGGCCGCCGCTGCTCGCGCCCGACGTCCCGCGCGCTGCCTTCACCTGGCGTGGGACCGGGCACTTCACCGGCACACTCGCCCCGCCCGGGATCCCCGGGACCGGCCTCCCGTTCGACTTCGTGGGCCTGGAGGTCTTCGACTTCCGGGACGGCCGCGCCGACCGACTGCACGCCAGCTACGACCTGATGGGGCTGCTGCGTCAGACCGGGGTCCTGCGCAGCGGCTCGGGGCGCCGCTGACCCGCCCGTCCGGCGGTGGTACGGCCGGGGTCCGGTGGCCTCACGGCCGCAGTGCGGCGACCACCCAGCGCAGCGACGTCCGGTCCGTGCAGGTCGCGAGCAGCTCCGCCTGCTCGATGCTCTCGGCGTCGCGGCGACGGGCGTCGAACAGGTCCTCGACCAGGCCCGGCACGTCGCGGTGCTCCCCGGGCAACGGCTCGTCGCCGCCGGGCAGCCCGAGGCGGGCGACGACCAGCCGCAGCGTGCGGTGCCCGATCAGCCGCATGCCCGGGGACAGCAGCGCCGAGTTCCGCGGGGGAGTGGTGCCGGCGGCGGGCTCCTGTCCGGGCAGCGGGACCGCGCCGGGCGGGACGCCGGGCAGGCTCACCGCGGACACCGCGATCACGCCGCCGTCGAGCAGGGCCCACGCGTCGATCGCGGGGCGGTGGGTCTCCCGGCCCGACGCGGTGGCCAGGTCCTGCTCGGCCAGCCAGCGACGCAGCCGCGGACGCAGGTCCCAGCGCACGTCGAACACGCCCTCGGCCAGGTCGGACGGGGTGAACACCTCGTCCCACCGCGGGCCGCCGGACGCCCCGTTCCCGACACCCGTCTCGGGCTGGATCGCCATCTTCGTCCCCCGACCCGGGGCACGCGCGGTCCCGGGAGACCAGGATAGGACGGTCCGCACGGGCGTACAGGCTGGTGCACACGGCCGTACCCACAGGTGTGGCGGTGCGACCGACGCGGCGACGAACGGCGTCCCCGACACGCCGATCAGCAGGCGATGTCACGCAGCGTCAATGAATCTGCGGGTGTCTGCGTGACAGATGACACGATCGAGCGAGTCCGCCGCAGGCGGTAACGAGGCAGGATGAGTCGAGCGATCCACAAGTGACGGCGACGTGGAGGCGACATGGACGGGCAGTTCGACAGGGTTCCGGCGGTGCACCCGGGGATGATCCCCGCGGCACGGCGGTCGGTGGAGAACCTGCCGTCCGGACGAGGCGTGGTCGACGGCGAGCGGGGCCGCGTGCTGGCCCGCTACGCGCGGCTCATGCGGTCCGGCCGGCCGGAGGTCTGCCTGCCCGGGCGGCGCGAGATCGAGGACCGCGAGCGGTTCGGTGCCTCCGCGACCGGCAGCGACGGCAAGGTCATCTACCCGGACCGGGACGCGGCCGAGTGCGCCGCCCGTGAGCTGGAGGCCCTCGGTGGGCGTCCGCAGCGGGCCTACCTGTGCCGGCGGTCCCGCCGCGGGCACTACCACCTGACCACCGACGCCGTCGCCCAGCGCCGTCGCGACCCGGCGCAGCTCATCCCGCAGCCGCGCCGCGGCGACTGAGCCGGACCCGACCGGACCCGGCTCGACCCGACCCACGACGACCCCCGGTGCCCTGGGCGCCGGGGGTCGTCGCGCGTCCGCGGCCGGTTCGCGGCGGATGTCACACCGATGTGATGCGCAGCACACGCTGATCGTCTAGCGTGGGGTGTGGCAGCGGTCACGTCACCGCCGAGCCGACGTCCCACCACACACATCGGAGGGCCCCGTGAACCCACACCTGCTGGAGGAACGCGTCGCCACCGTCAACGGCGGCCGCGACCTCGCCGACCCCGCCCGCGCTCGGCTGCGCGCCCACAAGGCCACCGCGGACGCCTGCCGTCGGCGCGCCGCCGAGCGTCGCGCCGAGCTGGAGCGCGCCCTGGCCGGGGGCACCACCGGCGACGCCCTGGACCTCATGCTGGAGCTCGACGCGCTCGAGCGGGTGCAGGACCGCATCGACAACCGGCTATCCGAACTCTGCGACGCCCTCACCGAGCCGCGCACCCCGCGCTACGGCGACGCCCAGCCCGTGTAGCCGCACCCGCGGCCCGTGTGGATCACCCGCGCCCGTGGTTCGATGACCGACGGACACCGCCGTCGGACCACGAGGGAGAGCACACGTGCGAGCAGTGCAGGTCAGCGAGCTGGACGGGCCGTCCGCGGTCCGCGTCGCCGAGGTCGAGCCACCGGTCCGCGGTGACGGCGAGGTCCTCATCGACGTCGCCGCGGCCGGGGTGAACTTCCCGGACGTCCTGCTGACCAAGGGGATGTACCAGTACAAGCCGGAGCCGCCGTTCACCCTGGGCTCCGAGTGCGCCGGCACGGTGCGCGAGGCGGGCCCGGACAGCCGGTTCGCCGCCGGGGACCGGGTCGTCGCGTTCACCATGTCCGGGGTGTTCGCCGAGACCGTCTCCGCTCCCGAGCAGCACGTCTTCCCGCTGCCCGACGAGGTGGAGTTCGCCGCGGGCGCCTGCCTGCCGATGAACTACCTGACCGCGCACTTCACCCTCGACACCCGCGGTGGCCTGCGGGCGGGGGAGACGGTGCTCGTCCAGGGCGCCGCGGGCGGCGTCGGGACCGCGGTCGTCCAGCTGGCCGCCGCGATGGGGGCCACCGTCATCGGTGTCACGTCGACCGAGGCTAAGGCGGAGGTCGCGCGGCGCGCGGGCGCGGCGCACACCGTCGGCGTCGACGGGTTCAAGGACGCGGTCACGGAGCTGACCGGTGGCGCGGGCGTCGACATGGTCGTCGACCCGGTCGGTGGCGACCGCTTCACCGACTCGGTCCGCTGCCTCGGCCCGCTCGGTCGCCTCATGGTCGTCGGGTTCACCGCGGGTGACATCCCGACGGTGAAGGTGAACCGGCTGCTGCTGAACAACGTCGACGTCCGCGGCGTCGGCTGGGGCGCCTACGCGCTGGGCCGCCCGGACTTCATCCGCGCCGAGTGGGACGCCCTGCTCCCGCACCTGCGCTCCGGCGCGCTCACCCCGCTCATCAGCGAGCGCTTCGGCCTCGACGACGCCGCGACCGCCCTGTCCCGGATCGACGACCGCACCGTCACCGGCAAGGTCGTGCTGCTGACCTGAGCCGGGTCAGCCGGCCGGCTCCAGGTTGTGCCGGACCGCGGCGCGCGGCAACGGCGCCGTGGTCTCGGCGGCCGCGGCGCGCGGCGCCGTGGTCTCGGCGGCCGCCGTGCGCGGCGCCGGGGTGGGGCCGACGTGCCGGTGCGGTGCCGGCACCGCCACGGACTCGGCGACGTGCAGCCGGTGGCGGGCGGCCACCGCCCGCCCGGCCGGGCCGGTCACGGACAGCGCGTGCAGCGCCAGGGCCCGGTGCGCCGGCACCTCGCAGCGGCGCAGGAAGCGGTCCAGCTCGCGTACGGCGTCGCCGGGGTGGCGGGCCAGCGCCCACGCGGCCAGCTCGGCCTCGGCGACGTCGGTCCGCACCCCGCTCATCCGCACGCACACGTACTCGACGTCCTCGTCGGCCAGCTCACCCGGCGCGGGCAGGTGCATGCCCTGCTCGGTCAGGTACTCGTGCACCGCCCACAGCCCCATCGGGGTCAGCGCGACGACCGTGGGGTCCGGGTCGTCGCGGTGCGCGACCCGGGACAGCTCGTCGAGCTCGTCGGCGTCGAGGGTCTCGGTCAGCTCGATCGCGCCGAGCAGCTCGCAGGCGTCCAGCAGGGCGGTGACGTCGCGGCGCCACAGCCGCTGCTCGACGTCGCCGGCGAGGTCGTCGACCACGCAGCCCGCCTCGTCGTTGACGGCGTCGCGGACCTGGCGGTGGAAGTGCTCGAGCGGGACCGGCCCGCCACCGGTGGCGTACAGGCCGACCCACAGCATCGGGAAGGCCTGCGACATCGACATCCCGAACAGTGACGGCGCGCCGAACACGTCGGTCCCGCCCAGGCTGTCGCCGAGGCGGCCGACCGACTCGAACACCCGGCGCCACAGCTCGATCGGCCGGTTCAGCAGCGGGCCCGCGCTCTTGACCGGCAACAGCCGCCCGCGCACCACGCGGACCAGGCGCGCCGAGCGGGCCCAGCGCAGCAGCAGCGACACCTCGGGCAGGTCGTCGCTGGTGCGGGCGGTCTCGCGGTAGATGTGGTCGAGCTGCAGGTGCGCGGCGAGGTCGAGCGCGTCGGTGCGGTCGAGGCGGCCGTCGGAGGTGAGCCGGCGCCCGGCCCGCACCCACAGGGTCAGCTTGCGGAGCAGCTCGAGTGCCTCGGAGCGCTCCGCGGCCTCGACGAGCGCCGCGGCGCCGGGCATCGGCACCGGCGGCAGCTCGGGGTTCCACTCGGTACGGGTGGGCCGCTGCGCCTCCCGCCGCATGATCTCGGCGAGCGCGTGCCGGTCGACGTCGGTCTCCCCGGCGCCGGCGCGGTCGAGGAACCGCTGGACGGCGGCCGGGTCGGCCGGGTCGACGCCGTGGCGGTGCAGCTGCACGCCCCAGAACTTGCCCAGGTCGTAGTTGCGCTCGTCGGCGAGACCGTCGTGCAGGGCGGGGGTGGAGTCGAGGACCTGACGGTGGAGCGCGTCCGCCGGGTGCGACTGCGGGTCGAACCAGTCGTGCTCGTCGAGGAAGTCGATGAGCGCGTGGAAGGCGGGGGCGACGTCGTCGGGCTCGAGCACGGTCACCTTGCGCGGGAACCACATGCCCAGCGCGTCGGCGATGTGCGAGCGGGTCCAGCGGCCCAGTCTGCGGTCGCGCGCGTACTTGTAGTCCAGCACGGCGGCGACGAGCGTGGTGTCGACCTCGACGCGACGGCGGCGGGCCCAGAGGGAGAACTGCTCCAGCAGGCGGCTGCGGGCCTCGGCGTACCCCTGGTCGTCCCCCGGGGTGAAGACGAGACGCATCCGGCCCACTGTGTCAGGTCCCTCCCATCCGCTCCGGCTGCGGCGCAGCACTTTCCGATGATCGTCGGTGCGCGCGGGGGCCGTGCACCGGGTGGTCGCAGCAGGTCCAACGAGCGCGGTCGGCCCGGGTCACTTCCCCGACCGTTCACCATCGGTGGGCGGTCGGTCACGGGTCGTCCGATCGTCCGGCCGCCCCCCCGCGACCGTGAGCCCTCGACCCTGCCACGGACGACGACGGCCGGACACCCCGGGGGAGGGGGTCCGGCCGCCGTCGTGTGCGACGAGAGGTGGTCAGTCGCCGCCGACCGGGCTGTCGCGCCGTTCGGCGGTCGCCCGCGTCGACCCGTCGCCGGTCGGTCCGTCCGGTCCGTCGGTCCCGGCCGCGACAGCACCGTTGCCAGCACCGTTGCCGTTGCCGCCGCCGGGCGCGTTCTCGTCGTCCGGGTCGAACGCGCCGACCTTGACGTAGAAGTGCTCGCCGTGGTTGACGGTGGCCCAGTCGACCGCCTGCTCCAGCACCTGTGCGCCTTTCTCGTCCCGCAGCACGACCTTGTCGCGACGCAGGTCCTTGAACAGCGCGAAGCACAGCAGAACCATGATCACGACGAACGGTGCCGCGACCAGGATGGTCAGGTTCTGGATGCCGTCCAGGGCGTTCTCCCCGCCGGTGACCAGCATCAGCACGGCGACCGCGCCCATGACCGAGCCCCAGAAGACCACGACCCACTTGCTGGGCTCGATGGTGCCGCGCTGGGACAGGGTGCCCATGACGATCGACGCGGCGTCGGCGCCGGAGACGAAGAAGATGGCGACCAGGACCATGACGAGCAGACCGGTGAAGGTCGCCCACGGGTAGGCGGCCAGCATCTGGAAGAGCTGGACGTTGGAGTCGTCGGAGAACTGTGTGCCCTGCTGGGCCTGGGTGATGGCGGTGCCGCCGAAGATGCAGAA
>NZ_VRMC01000614.1:0-243 GCF_008369905.1 Pseudonocardia sp. EV170527-09 | reverse complement strand
GTCCGTGGGACGGCGAACGCGGTGCTCGCCGGGTGCGGCACGACCCCCGGCGTCGGGATCCCGCCTGTGCTGATCTCCGGGCGGCTGGCGGCCGAGCGGATCACCGGTCCGCGCCCGGCCTAGCGCGCCGGGCACGGGGTCGGAGCACGCACGGGTCGCTGAGGGTGGCACTGGGCACCACTGACGGCGGTCGCTGCGGGCAGGCGCCGAGTACGAGCGCCGAGGGGCGTGGAATCATGGTCC
>NZ_VRMC01000613.1:0-244 GCF_008369905.1 Pseudonocardia sp. EV170527-09 | reverse complement strand
GTCTTGAGGCGCAGGGCGGCCGCCGTATTCATCGCTACAGGATCACCTTGAAGAGCAGGAAGCCGAGGACGATGACGGCGACGGAGATCGCCGCAACCGCGTTGAGGTGCCGGTCGAGCACGGCCCGAATCTGGACGCCGTAGCGTCCAAGCAATCCGGCCAGGATGAAGAAGCGGGCGCCGCGGGTCACGATCGACAGAACCGTGAACCAGAACAGGCTGTAATGGGCGAAGCCCGAGGTGAT
>NZ_VRMC01000612.1:0-244 GCF_008369905.1 Pseudonocardia sp. EV170527-09 | reverse complement strand
GTTTTTACCACGCGACGCTACTCAAGCACGAAAACCTTGGAAGTGCACTGAGCTACATGCTGGCGAACAAGCTGTCATCGCCAATTATGCCTGCTATTGCTATCCGTGAAGTGGTGGAAGAAGCCTACGCCGCTGACCCGGAAATGATCGCCTCTGCGGCCTGTGATATTCAGGCGGTGCGTACCCGCGACCCGGCAGTCGATAAATACTCAACCCCGTTGTTATACCTGAAGGGTTTTCATGC
>NZ_VRMC01000080.1:0-26185 GCF_008369905.1 Pseudonocardia sp. EV170527-09 | reverse complement strand
TCTCGTTCTCAGCAGAGCCCATAGGGTCTGATGTCATCACTCACAGTGCCCATCCCGCCGGACGCTGAGGTCCGGCGTGTCGGGCCGGAACCACCGTTCGTTGCACAGGCCCCACGGCGATCATGGAGGTGGCCCGGTCCGCCGGCTGGTGATCGGCGGCGAACGACAGGTACTGCACGTGGGCCTGGGCTCGCGCCCACGCGTTCTCGGCAGCGACCATCGCGGGAGGGTCCGGTGCGCCCAGAGCGGCGTGGAGCGTGTCCCGGTAGACCGCGGGGACCGGCGCCGCCGGTGCGTCGGCGGGGCCGTCGGCGGGCGGCGCGGTGAGCACCACCGTGTCCAGCGACCCGGCCGCGGCGCGGGCGTCGCCCCAGTCCAACAGCATCGCCCCGGACGGGCCGACGAGGACGTTGCCCCGGTGGGCGTCGCCGTGGCACAGGGTGCGGGGCAGGGCGCGCAGGGCGGTGCGGGCGCGCTCGTCGTCCGCCCACCTCGCGACGAGGTCCGCCCCGTCGTGCCCGGCGGCGCGCAGGCGCTCGGTGGCGTGCCGGCACCGGGCCGCCCACCAGGCGTCGTCGACGACGGGGATGCCGCGTGGGCGGTTGCGCCGCCAGTGCGCGTGCACCAAAGCGAGGGTGCGCCACACCTCGTCGGGGACGGGGGCGTCGTCGGGCAGCGGGGTCCCGTCGACGTGCTCCAGCAGCACCCAGCCGTCGCCGGAGGCGAGCAGCCGCGGGAGCCGCACGGGGCCGTTGACCACCGCGACGGCGCGCAGCGCGGCGGCCTCGACCGCAGCGGTCCGCTTGAGGACGACCGTGGTGCCGTCGTCGAGGTCGATCCGGTCGGCACCGCCCGAGCCGTATCCGCCGCTCAGCGGGGTCCGGTCGCGGACCGCGACCGTACGCCGGCGGCGCCGGGCGAGCGGGCCCAGCCAGGCCTGGTCGGGGACGGTCACCGCCGCAGCACGAACAGGACCAGCAGCGCCACCGCGACGCCGACGACCAGCGACAGCACCGCCCAGGGCAGCGGGCGGCGCTGGTAGGTGCGTCCGGCGTCGAGCGCGATCCGCCCGGCCCCGGCGAACACCAGCGCCGCGGCCCCGGCGCCGAGCAGCAGGTCCAGCTCCAGGGAGTTCGCGCCGTCCGAGGCGAACAGCGGCACGCTGGGCACCGGTACCAGGGCGACCGTCACCGCGACGACCTTCGTGGCCAGCAGGCCCGCCGCGGCGAACGGGGTCAGCAGACCCAGCACGAGCAGCACGCCGAACACCAGCTGGCCGACGGCGAGCACCCAGGCCAGCGGCCCGGCGAACGCGACGAACCCGGCGTCGGCGAGTGCGGCGGCGCTCGCGTCGAGACCGATGCCGCCCGCGACGCCGAAGAGTTTCCGCGCACCGGCCGCGGCGAACGAGGCGCCGACGACCAGGCGCAGCACGAGCAGCCCGATGTCGGAGGAGACGTGCGCGGGCACCGGGAGCCGCTCCGGCCGGGTCGACTCCGGCGGTGCGTCGCCGGAGATGTTGCCCCAGTCGTAGTGCTGCGTGGGCCCGCTCATGCCGCCTGACCCTACCGGGACACCGGTCGTCTCCCCCGGCGCCGCGCGCCCGCCCGTGGCGCCGGCCCGCTCAGCGCACCGACCGGACGAACATCACCGTCACGACGGCCGCCGCCACCAACCCGGCCGCGACCGTGTACAGCAGCGGGTAGCTGTCGCCCGAGGCCGCCAGCACCGAGACCGCGACCACCGGTGCGAGGGACTGCGAGACCGTCCCGGCGACGTTGTACAGCCCCAGGCCGAAACCGCCGTGGGCGTCGCCCTCCGGGAGCACCTCGGTCGCCAGCGCGAGGTCCACCGCCAGGAAGACGCCGTAGGCGACGAACCCGACCGAGGCGCCCAGCACGAACGTCGTGACGTCCTGCGCCAGCGCGATCAGCAGCATCGACACCGCGAACAGCGCCGCCGAGCAGCCCACCAGCACCCGGCGCCTGCCGAGCCGGTCGGACAGCCAGCCGGCCAGTGGGGCCACCACGAGCTTCAGCACTGCACTGAGAGTGCTGTTCAGCGCCACCACCGAGGTCGCGACCGCGACCGTCACGCCCAGGTGGTCGGTCAGGGTGTAGAGCTGGAAGTTGAAGAAGATGTAGTAGCCGGTCAGCAGCAGGAACCGACCCGCCCAGACGAACCCGAAGTCGCGGTAGCGCGCCAGCTGGGCGAAGCGCTCGCGCCAGGGGACGCGACCGGCCGGGGCCCGCGTCCCGGGTCCGGCCGACCGGTCGGGCAGCACGACGAGCAGCGCCGCGGTCGTCAGCACCGCGAACGCGGCCGGGCCGAGGAACAGCGCGACCGGCTGGTTCCCCAGCCAGACCGCGCCCCAGGTCCCGGCGCTCAACCCGGCCTGCAGGGCGACCCCGATCCAGCCGGAGACCCGGCCGCGCCGATCCGGCGGGACCTGGTCGGCGAGTACGGCGAACAGCGCCGAGAACGCCAGGTTGAGGAACAGCGACGCGATCGACCAGCCGAGCACCATCCCCCAGCGCTCCGGCACCAGCGCGATCACCAGCAGGCCCACGACCCCACCCAGCAGGCCCAGCACCAGCCACGGCCGGCGACGGCCCCAGCGGGAGACGGTGCGGTCGCTGAGCCAGCCACCCAGCGGCTGGGCGACCGAGGCGAACACCGTGCCGATCGCCAGTGTGGTGGCGAGGACGGTGGTCTTCTCCTCGCCGTAGAGCTGCTGGGCGCGCAGGGCGAGCGTCACTGCCACGGGGGTGGCCGTCGTCGCCATCAGCCCGGCGAACGCGAGGAGGTAGAACGGCATGAACAGCCGCGACGTCCGAGGGGCCGGCGCGGCGGTCTCCTGCCGGGTGCCCGGGCTGGTGGTCACGGCGCGGTTCCGTCCGGAGCGGGGTCGAAGCCTGCCGCCGCGGCGAGGACGGCGTCGTTGGCCGGGGGAAGGCCGGTGCTGACCCGCACCCCGAGCCCGTCCTGGTCGCGGACCGCGATCCCGGCGGCGGCGAGGTGCTCCACGAACGCCCGGCTGCGCCCGCCGAGGCGGACCCACACGAAGTTGCCGCCGCTGGGCGGCACGTCGAAGCCGAGCGCCAGCAGCCCGTCGCGGACCCGGTCGCGTTCGGCGGCCACCGCACGGCACTGCTCGCGCATCCGGTCCTCGGCGTCCATGGCGGCCAGCGCGGCCGCCTGACCGAGGGTCGGCACCCGGTAGAACGGCGTGCTGGGCCGGATCGGTGCGGTGACCCGCTCGGCGGCGACGAGGTAGCCCACCCGCAGGCCCAGCAGCCCGTGCGACTTGGAGAAGGTGCGGACCACCACGACCCGGTCGTCGTGCGCGGCCAGGCCGAGCACGTCGGCGACCGCGTCCGGGTCGGCGAACTCGCGGTAGGCCTCGTCGACGAGCAGCAGCACGTGCGGGGGCAGGTCGTCGAGCAGCTGCTGCACCGCCGCGGTGCCCAGCACCTCACCGGTGGGGTTGTCCGGGTTGCAGAGCACCACGACGCGGGTGTCGTCGGTGACCGCCTTCGCCACCCCGGCGAGGTCGCTGCCGTCGGGGCCGTCCGGCACGGCGACGGCCGTCGCGCCGGTGTTGCGGATCAGCAGCGGGTACATCGCGAACGACGGCGCGGTGTGCACGACCGTCGTCCCCGGGGTGCAGTGCGCGGCGAGGAACTGCTGGAGCAGCGCGCCCGATCCCGCACCCGCGACGACCCGGGCCGCGGGCACCCCGAGCCGCCGGGCGATCTCGGCGGTGAGGCCGTCGGACAGCGCGTCGAGGGTGTGGCCGATCGTGTCCAGCGACCCGGTCAGCGCCTCGCGCACCCCGGGCAGGACGGGCCAGTGGTTCTCGTTGAAGGACAGCTGGTGCACGACGGGGGTCACGCTCGTCGCTCCTGTTCCTGGTCGGGGGTGGGGCCCAGCAGCACCGGGAAGGTCCGAGGAGCGTGGACGTGCACGCTGCGCCGGAAGGTCAGCTCGTCCTCCGCCGCAGTGGCCCGGAGCTGCGGGAACCGGCCGAACAGCGCGGTGAGCGCCACGTCCGCCTCCAGCCGCACCAGCGCCGCGCCGAGGCAGCGGTGGATGCCGTGGCCGAAGGCGACGTGCCCGGCGGTGTCCCGGTCGGGGTCGAGCCGCGTCGGGTCGTCGAACCGGCTCGGGTCACGGTTCGCGGCCCCGGTGGACAGGGTCACCGACGCGCCGCGGGGGATCACCGTCCCACCGATCTCCATGTCCTCGGTCGCGAAACGCAGCGAGGCGTTCAGCGCCGGCGACGCCCACCGCAGCAGCTCCTCGACCAGCGCGGGGGCCGTCTCCGGCGAGGCGAGCCGCCGCCGGGCGTCCGGCTCGGTCAGCAGCACCCGGACGCTGTTCGTCACGAACACCGCCGTCGTCTCGTGCCCGGCCATGAGCAGCAGCATCGCCATCGCGACGATCTCGATGTCGGAGAGCTGCTCGCCGTCCTCGGATGCGGCGATCAGGCCGGAGAGCAGGGCGTCGTCGGGGTCGCGGCGACGCGCGGCGACCAGGCCGCCGAGATAGTCGGCCATCTGGTTCGACGCCCGGACCAGCTCCGGCTCGGGACACTCGTCGATCAGCACCGTCGACCAGTGCGCGAAGTCCTCGCGGTCCAGCTCGGGGACCCCGATCAGCTCGCAGATGACCTCCATCGGCAGCGGGATCGCGTACCGGCCGACCAGGTCGACCGGCTCGTCGACGGGCAGCGCGTCGAGCAGCTCGTGGGCCAGCTTCTCGACCCGCGGCCGCAGCGCCGCGATCCGCCGGGCGGTGAACGCCTGGGTCACCAGCCGGCGCAGCCGGGTGTGCTCGGGCGGGTCGAGCGAGGTCAGCATGTGCGACATCGGGGCGGGCAGCCCCGGCGGCGCCGCGGCGCGCTCGGCGGGCGGCAGCGACGCCCGCCAGTCCTTGGCGAGGCGCTCGTCGGCCAGCCCGGCCCGCACGGCGGCGTAGCGGGTGACCAGCCAGGTCGGGCCGGTCTCGAAGGTTACCTCCCGGACCGGACAGTCCCGGCGGGCCCCGGCCAGTGCGGTGTGCGGGTCACGCCAGTAGGTCTCGAGGAACTCCTCGGACCCGGCGCTCGTGGTGGTCGTCTCGCTCATGGCGGTCTCCCCTGCTGCGGTGCCGGTCGGTTCGTGCCGGTCGTGCCGGTCAGTCCTTGACGGCCGTCGCGCTCATCCCGGCGGCCTGGTGGTGCGGCCAGCGCGCCGGCTCGCCCTTCGGGTGGTCGCCGAGCACGGTGACACGGCGGCCGACCCGGCGGCCGGTGTAGTCGTTGACGGCGTAGTGCTGGGTGGCCCGGTTGTCCCAGATCGCGACCCCACCGTCGCTCCAGCGGTGGCGGCAGACCCGCTGCGGGCTCTCGGAGACGTCGAACAGGTGGGTCAGCAGCGCGGTGCTCTCCCCCGGGGTCAGCTGCGGGATGCGCCGGGTGAACATCCGGTTGACGTACAGCGAGCGCCGCCCGGTGTCCGGGTGCACCCGGACGACGGGATGCTCGGCCTCGCTGCGGTAGGAGCCGTTCGGGTGCTCGAAGACGTGCAACGCGGTGAGCCCGTCGAGCAGCTCCCGCAGCGGGGCGGACAGCGCCTCGTAGGCGAGGTACTGGTTGCTCCACATGGTGTCGCCACCGACCTCGGGGCCCTGCACGATCTGCAGCACCGACGCGATCGGCGGGGTCTGGGAGAACGTGACGTCGGTGTGCCAGACGTCGGCCTTCGCCCCCTGGTCGGAGTCGAGGACGACGATCTCGTCGTGCCCGTCCAGCTTCGGCAGGAACGGGTGGACCTCCAGTGGGCCCAGCCGCCTGCCGAACGCCTCGTGGTCGGCCGGGCCGAGACCGGCGTTGTCGGGCAGGAAGAGCACGAGGTGGTCGAGCAGGAGCCGGTACAGGTGCGCGAACACCTCGTCGTCCACGTCGGCGAGCGCGAGCCCACGCACCTCGGCCCCCAGCGCTCCGGAGACCGGACGGACGTCGAGCGAAACCATGTGAAAACCTTTCCGTACGCATTGTTCGACCGCCGTACCGCGCCGGCGGAATCGGTCGGGGAAATGCTGTGTCGAATTGTCACGGACCCTTGTCGGAATCCGCTCCGAACTGCCATCGTCAGTGGCGGACCGACTTCCCCTCCCGTTCGTCGAAAGGATCTCCGTGACCAGTCCGACCACGCAGGACGGCACCGCCGCTCTCGCCGCACTCGTCGACCTGGCGACCCCGTTCGCGGTGCGCACCGCGGTCGCCCTGCGGCTGCCGGAGCTGGTCCGGGACGGTCGCACCGACGCCGGTGAGCTCGCCGCGGCCTCCGGTGCCGATCCCGACGCGCTCGTCCGGCTGCTCCGCCATCTCGTCTCGGCCGGGCTGTTCGCCGAGCCCGCTCCGGGCCGGTACGCGCTGACCCCGGTCTCCGAGGCGTTGCTGGACGACCGCAACGCACTGCTGCGTGCCTGGCTCGACGCCGACGGGCCCGGCCTGCGGATGGACCTCGCCTACGGCGGGATGCTGCACGCGGTCCGCACCGGCCGCTCGGCCTACCCCGCGGTGCACGGCCGTGAGTTCTGGGCGGACTACCGCGCCGACGAGCGGCTGCGCCTGTTCTTCGGCGCGACGATGGCCGGCTTCGCCTGGCAGACCGGTCCCGAGGTCGCCGCCGGGTACGACTGGGCACCGGTCTCCACGGTGCTCGACGTCGGCGGCGGCACCGGGGCGCTGCTCCACGCGGTCCTGTCCGCGCACCCGCACCTGCACGGCGCCGTGCTCGACCTGCCGGAGGTCGCCCCGGAGGCCGAGGAGTTCCTGTCCGGGGCCGGGCTGGGCGAGCGGGCCCGCTTCGTCGGCGGCAGCTTCCTGGAGCCACTGCCCACCGGCTACGACGTGCTGCTGGTGTCCCGGGTGCTCACCGACTGGCCCGACGAGGACGCCGTCCGGATCCTGCGCCGCTGCGCCGAGGCCGTCGCGCCCGACGGCCGGGTGCTGGTGGTCGAGGTGCTGGCCGGGGAGGAGCACGCGAAGAACAACGCGTCGTTCGACCTGCAGTCGCTGACCCTGCTGGGCGGCCGGGAGCGGGCACCGGAGGCCTTCGACGTCCTCGCGGCCGAGGCCGGTCTGGTCGCCCGGGGTCGCCGGGACGGCGCGAACGGTCTGGTCGTGCTGGAGTACGCCAGGGCGTGAGGTCATCGGGCCGCCGCACCCGACCCACGGACCGTCCGGGCCCAGCCGGGCAGCCGGGCGGCCCGCGGGTCGGGGAGCAGCCCGATCTGGTGCAGGCGGTCCACCGGGGTCAGGCGCCGGATCCCGAGTCCGGACATGGTGTGCATGACCTCGTGCCGGATCCGGTCGTTGGCACCGGTCCCGGTCAGCGCACGGTCCCCGATCCAGGACCGGCCGGTGATCATCCGGGCGGCGTTGTGGCTGGTCCGGCCGATGTGGTGCAGGTCGTGGCGGCGTGCGGTGTCGTAGCGGTGCAGCGCGTGGTCGACGACGTCGGCCTGCAGCGAGCCGCCCTGCCGGAGCATCGCGGCCAGGGTGTGGGCGTCGGCGATCGAGCTGTTCATGCCCTGCGCCGCCATCGGGTGCACCAGGTGTCCGCTCTCTCCGACCAGGGCCAGTCCCGGCACCGTCAGCGCCGGCGCGAGTGCCCGGGACACCGGCAGCACCTGACGGTCCGCGACGCCCGCGCGGAACGCCTCGGCCAGCGGGTCGAGCCCGGGGCAGCCGCGCAGCACCCGATCGCTCCAGGCGCGGAGCCCGTCCGGCCCGAGCCCGCGCAGCTCGTCCGCGGCGACCTGGACGTACAACCGCACCCGGCCCCCCGGGAGCGGGTACCGCAGCCGCAGCCCGCCGTCGGTCAC
The DNA here is from genome assembly GCF_008369905.1 of Pseudonocardia sp. EV170527-09. Classification (NCBI taxonomy): domain Bacteria; kingdom Bacillati; phylum Actinomycetota; class Actinomycetes; order Pseudonocardiales; family Pseudonocardiaceae; genus Pseudonocardia; species Pseudonocardia sp. EV170527-09. The sequence goes on along the minus strand of NZ_VRMC01000080.1, from coordinate 18,310 downwards.
GTAGGCGGAGAAGTCCGGCGGGACGGTGCCCGCCAGCTCGAAGGCGGCGAGCCGGTGCGGGTAGTCGGAACGGGGCGCGGTCAGCCCGGCCTCACGCCGCAGCCGCGAGGAGACGCCGTCGGCGGCGACGACCAGCGCGGCCGTGACCGCGGTGCCGTCGCACCGGACGCCGGTGACCCGGTCACCGGTCCGGACCAGGCCCTCGACCAGCGCCCCGCGCCGCACCTCGACGCCCGGGGGCAGGGAGTCGCCGAGCGCCCGCAGGATCGTCGGGTAGTCGTGGGCCAGCAGCCAGGGCTGCGGGGTGGGCAGGTGCCCGTAGTCCAGCCGCATCCGGGGCGTCCCGTCGGCGGCCCGGGCGACCAGGTGCTCCAGCCGCAGCGCACCCGCCGCCTCCAGCCGGTCCGCCACGCCCCACACCCGCAGGATGCCGAGGGATCCCGGCTGCAGCACCTCGCCCTTGGCGACCTGCTGCGGCTCCGGGCGCTTCTCCAGCACCAGGACCCGGTGCCCGAGCCTGCCCAGCGCGCAGGCCGCGGCCAGACCGGCCACCCCGGCGCCGCACACCACCGCGTCGTACTCGGCGTCGTAGTCGGCGTCGTGTCCGTAGCTCACGTCAGGGCCTCCCGGTAGCGGCCGAGCGCGCGCAGCGCCATCCCGTGGGTGAACCCCGGGTTGGCGTAGCGGCTGACCCGGCGGACGTACTCGTGCACCGGCTCGGCCGGCCAGCCGCCGTCCGGCAGGCGGGCCGCCAGCAGCCACCGCACGCCCGGCTCCACCTCCGCCGGGGCCGCACCGGCGGCGAGCAGTGCCGCGACCGCCCAGCCGGTCTCCTCCACGGTTCCCGGGGCGCCGTGGCCGTCGCCCCAGGACCCGTCGGGGTTGCGGGTGCGCTCCAGCAGGGCCCTGGCGCGGACCGCGGGCCCGTCCCCGCTGCGGCCGCAGCGGGCGAAGGTCTCCAGCACTGCTGCGGTGCCCATCGTGTGCTCGCGGTACCAGACCGACTCGAAGCCACCACCGGTCAGCTGGGCCCGGCCCAGCCAGCGCAGCGCGCGACGGACCCGCCGGTCGTCGGCCGGCACCCCGGCGTCGAGCAGGGCGTCGAGCGCCTGCGCGGTCGTCGTCGGGCAGGGGCCGCTGTTCGCGACCCTGGTGTTGCGCACGCACAGACCCCAGGAGCCGCGGGAGTCCTGCCGGTCGGTGAGCCAGCCGACCCCCTCGGCCACGGCGGCGTCCTGCACGGTGCCGGGGAGCCTGCTGAGCACGGACACGATCTCGCCCGTCTCCAGCACGGCGGGCCAGCCGCGCCCGGCGGTCCAGCCCCAGAAGCCGGGCGGGCAGCCGAAGGCGAGGAAGGGCCGGTGCTGTTGCAGGCCCAGCAGTGCGTCCCGGGAGGCGACCAGGCGCTCGTCGTCGCCGTAGCCGGCCTCGACCAGGCCCCGCACCGCGTACATCGTCCAGGCCGCGTCCAGCGGGGTCGTGGCCCACGAGCCGTCCGGGTGCATGGACCGGCGCAGCCAGCCGACGGCGGCGTCCACCATGTCCTGGCCGACGCCGGCGCGGGCCAGCCCGGTGCAGACCAGGCCGGTCACCCAGGCGTCCTCCGACCAGGACCCCGCGGACCCCTCGTGCTCGTAGGTCTGGCGGATCACGCGCAGCGCGTTCGGTTCGGCCAGCCGGGACAGCGTGCGCTGCACCCGGGTCAGCGGGCGATGCCGGGTCTGGGCGAGCCCCAGCGCCGAGGCCATCGGCAGCCGCAGGTCGAACAGCCGCCGGTACAGGCCCGGCAGCAGCGCCAGCTCCAGCGGGAAACGACGCATGTCGGCCGGCGCGATCCAGCCGACGAACCCGTAGAACTGCCGGCACCAGAGCACGACCTCCGGGTGCGGGATCGCGGCGAGGCCGCCGTAGCGCTCCATCCACCGCCGCCCGGCCGCGACCTGCTCGGCGGACCCGGCCGGGTCGACGAGGTGCAGCGCGGCGGCCGACACGGCGGTCGGGCCCGGCTCCGCGGGCAGACCGGGCACCATCGCCCAGCCGCCGTCCTCGGTCTGGGTGCGACGCAGTCGTGCGGCTCCGGCGGCGATCAGGTCGGCGGTCCCACCGGGATCGGCGAAGTGCAGCGCGGTGACCGCACCCGCCGTCGCGAGGGTGGACCGCAGGCTGTCGGCGCCGTAGTCGAACACGCCGTCGTCGCGGCGCGACCGCAGCAGCGCCTCGGCCCCTCCCGCGATCGCCTCCGACACCTCGTCGGCGAGCCGGCCGGTCCCGGCGTGGGCCGGTGTCATGGTGTGTCCTCTCCGTCCCCGGCATCGGCCGGGAACTCGTGCCGGGCCCGCATCCGGGCCTGCATGACCAGCGACGAGACGAGTGCGGGCAGCACCACCGCCCCGGCGACGAGCGGCCCCGCGGCACCCGCGACGACGGCGCCCGCGAGCAGCAGCCGTTCGGCGACCAGCACCTCGTGCGAGCGCAGCGCCCGACGGGGCGTCACCGTGCCGGGGCGCACCACGACGAAGGCACAGCCACCGACGAGCACCGCCAGTGCCAGACCACCGAACTGGGCGGCAGGCCGGTCCGCGACGACGGCGCCCACCCCGACCGCGACCATCGCCGCCAGCCAGAGCACGGCCGCGGTCCGGACCGCCGTCGCGGTGCCGTGCCTGACCGGCACCGACCGGTAGCCGCCCGCGCGGTCGCCGTCGACGTCGCGCACCGTCCCGATCAGGTTGGACGCGGTGTCGTGCAGGGCGAAGCCCAGCGCGGCGGGCAGCAACGCCCAGGGGGACCACGGCGCGACGGCCATCGCCCCCACGACCATCGCGAGCGCGGAGAGCACCCCGCGGTTGAGGTTGCCGGCCAGCCCCCGCTGCTTGAACAGCCGGCTGTAGGTGATGATCCCGGCGACCGCGCAGGCGAACACCGGCACCGTCCGCCAGTTCACCACGGTGGTCAGCACCAGCGAGCCGGCGACGCAGGCGATCCCGCAGGTCAGCGCAGCCCGGGGGGTGAGCCTGCCGGACGGGATCGGGCGGTGCGGCTTGGCGATCGCGTCCAGGTCCCGGTCGAAGTAGTCACCGAGGTAGTGCCCGGCCAGCCAGCCGAGCACCGGGGCCAGCACCGCGACGGCGATCGGCCCCGGGGAGCTGCCGCCCGCCACCAGCGCCCCGGCCAGTCCCAGCAACGCCGGGTGCCAGGTGGTGTACGGCCGCCAGGTCTCCCAGTGCGCCTGCCAGGTCCCCCCGCCCCGCCGCGGAGCAGCACGGGCGTCGGCGCGCAGGGTGCGCCCGTCAGCGGTCACGGTCGACGGCGATCGCGGCGATCCCGGCGAGCCGGCGCGCCGCCTCGGCACCGGGGAGCTCACCGAGGCGGGCCACGGCCCGGTCGGCGTGGCCGCGAGCCCCGCACCGCGCCGCGTCCCAGAGGCCGTCCGCGGTCACGGCCGCGCGGAGCATCTCGTGCGCCTCGCTCGGGCCGAGGTCCCCGGACAGGGCGGTCTCCACCGCCCGGCGCACGGCGGGTCCACCGTCGCGGTGTACCAGCAGGACCGGCCAGGTGGGCCGGAGGTTGGCGGCGTCGCTGGTCACGGGCTTGCCCGTGACCACGGCGTCGTCGAGGTAGGGCAGCAGGTCGTCGAACAGCTGGAACGCGACCCCGGTGTGGTGGCCGCAGTCCCCGAGCAGGTCGACCTGCTCGGCGTCCCCGCCACCGAGCGCGGCGCCCGCCCGGCACGCCCCCCGGAACAGGGCTCCGGTCTTGAGAGCGGCCACCTCGAGGTAGTCGTCCAGTGTGCTTCCCGGCCGGCCGGGTCCGGGCGCGACGAGCTGGGACTCCTGGACCTGTCCACGGCACAGGTCGCTACCGGCACGGGCGAGCTCGGCGACGGCCGTGACGACGGCCTCCGGCGGGGCCGCACACTCGGCGACGACGGCGAACACCTCGAACAGCAGCGCGTCGCCGGTCACGATGGCGTCCGGGACGCCGTAGCGGGCGTGCACCGACGGCCGGCCGCGACGCAGGTCGTCGTTGTCGATGATGTCGTCGTGCACCAGTGAGGCGACGTGCAGGTGCTCGACCGCCGCGGCGGCGGGGAGCACGTCCTCGCGCCGGCCGCCGACGGCCTCCGCCGCGGTGAGCAGCATGAGCGGTCGCAGGAGCTTGCCCGGTGCGAGCAGCGCGTAGCGGGTCATCTCGTCGAACCGGGAGCCGGTGTCCGGACGACGCTCGACGAGCGCGGAGCGGACGAGGCCACGAGCAACCGTGTCGTCCCGGGCGGTGTCGCCGTCGGTGAGCGACAGCGCCCGGCTCACTGTGCCCGGCACGGGGCAGGTCTCCGACAATTCCTCGTCGAGCATGGCGGGCGAGCGGTCCGGATCATCAGGCAGAACCTCCCCGAGAGCGGCACAGGCACGATCGGTGCCGTGTCAGCCGGTGAACGCGGCCCGAACGTACGATTACGTCATAGGCCGCGCAAGCGCTTCCGTCGCGGGCTGAGAATCGCTTACCACCCGGACTCCGGTGTTTTTACCGGATTCTGCGACCGGCCTTTTCCACAGCCGCCGACCCTGCCCTCGGGGGCAGGAGTGGTTCCCCCTCAGTACGCCCCGGTCACCAGGTTCGGGGGCTCCTCGCCCCGGACGAACGCCGCCAGCTGCTCGGCCGCGACGCCGTAGGCCCGGCGCATCGCCATCGGCACGGTCCCCCCGACGTGCGGGGTCAGCAGGAGTCCGGGTGCCGACCAGAGCGGGTGCCCCGGCGGCAGCGGCTCGGGGTCGGTGACGTCGACGGCGGCCCGGATGCGGCCCGAGGTGAGCTCGGCGAGGAGCGCCTCGGTGTCCACCACCGGTCCGCGGGCACCGTTGACCAGCAGCGCCCCGTCGGGCATGGCGGCCAGGAAGTCGGCGTCGACCATGCCGCGGGTCTCGTCGGTGAGCGGGACGATCAGCACGGTCGCGTCGTACCGCGGGAGCAGGGCGGGCAGCTCGTCCCAGCCGTGGACGCCGTCGCGGGCGGTGCGTCCGACCATCGCGGTCTCCACCTCGAAGGGCTCCAGACGGGCCCGGGTCTTCTGCCCGACGTCGCCCGCGCCCACGATGAGGATCTTCTTGCCGGCCAGCTCCTCGGTCTGGTGGTAGTCCCACTCGCCGCGGTCCTGGGCCCGCACGAACCGGTCGAGGTGGCGGTAGACGGCGAGCAGCACCGACACGACCCACTCGGCGGTCGCGCCGCCGTGCGCGCCACGGCCGTCGGAGAGCGCGACACCGTCGGGCAGCCGCCCGATCCACGCCTCGGCCCCGGCGGTGAGCAGCTGCACCAGCTCCAGGTGCGGGATCTGCTCGGTCATCGCGACGGCCTCGGAGGTCGCCAGGAACGGGGCGACCAGGACCCGGGCCCGCCCCGCTTCGTCCGGCAGCGGCTTCTCCGGGTCGTAGACGACCGGCTCCAGCCCGTCCACCTCGGACAGGATCTCGGCTCCGGGGGCGTGCGGCACGAGGACGGTCACGGGGCTGCTCATGGCGTCCGACCGTACTCACCGGGCACTCACCTCGCGGGGCCTAGCCTGGTTCCTCGTGACCGCCCGGCTGCTGCTGATCGTCGCGACGCTCGTCGTGCTGCTGGCCGGTTGCGCCACCTTCCCCGACGCGGGCTCGCGCGACTGGCGGCCCCAGGCCGAGGGCGCCGGCGAGCTGGGCGGGCCGCCCCGGATCGCCCCGGAGGAGCAGGCACCGCCGTCGGGCCGGCCGCCGTCGCCGCAGCAGCAGGGGCCCGCGGCGGCACCGCAGCCGTGCGTCGACCCGGACCCCCAGGTCGTGGCCGCGTGCCTGGGGCCGGTCGGGGCGGTCGCGGTGCTCCCGCAGGGCGACCACGCACTCGTCGCCGAGCGGCGGACCGGACGGGTGCTGGAGGTCCGGCGCAACGCCACGCCGCAGCCGGTCACGACGGTGCCGGTCGATCCGGCGGGCGGGCTGACCGGCCTGGTCCTGTCCCCCGGCTACGCCGAGGACCGTCTGCTCTACGCCCTGTCCGAGGGCCGGGTCTGGCGGATCGCCCCCGGCGAGGCGCCGAAGCCGGTACTGACGGGGCTGCCCCCGGGCGGGGCGCTGGCCGTCGACGCCGACGGCTCCTCGCTGCTGGTCGCCACGCCCGCCGGGGCGGGTCCGCTCGCCGGGGCGGTGCTGCGGATCGACACCCTGGGCCGGCCGGCCCCGGGCAACCCCGACCGTGCCTCGCCGGTCCTGGCCCGCGGGCTCACCGCGCCGGGCGGGGTGTGCGTCGACCCTGCGGCACGGACCACCTGGGTCACCGACCGCACGGCCGGGCGCGACGTCCTGTACCGCGTCGCCCCGGGCGCGCTCGGTACACCGGCCTGGACCTGGCCGGACCGTCCCGGCGTCGCGGGGTGCACGGTGCTGCCGGGTGCGGTGGTCGTCGCCCAGAGCACCGGGAAGGCGTTGTTCGTGCTCAACCCGGGCCCCGAGGGCACCTTCACCGGCGACCCGAAGCCGGTGCTGGAGGACACCTACGGCCGGATCGGCCCGGTCACCCTCGCCCCGGACGGCCTGCTCTGGCTGGGCACCGTGAACCGCGACGGCGGCGCCCCCGGCAGCACCGACGACCGGGTGGTCCGCATCCAGCCGCCGACCGGCGGCGGGGCCAGCGCGATCTGACACCGACTCGGCGCAGGCCAGCCTCCGGCCGAGCGCCCCGGACGCTCAGCCGAGCAGCGCGTCCAGGTCGCGGGCGGTCTGCATCACGTTGTAGACGCTGCCGTACGCAGCGCGAGGACCTCCTCGTCGACGATCGGGCCCTTCAGGACCGGCAGCCCGGGCGGGGCCGGGACCCACGCGGCCGGGGGACGCAGGCTGGTCGCCGACACCGGCAGGCCGAGCGCGACGGCGGTCTCCAGGTCGACCCGCGAGTCGACGGCCAGCACCGACACCGGCGCGACCGGGACGTCGTAGGTGCCGAGCGAGGTGGTGACGCTGCGGGTCGCGCCCGCCGGGGCCGCGCCGACGGGTGCCGACGGGCGACCGCAGGCGGCGAGCAGGCCGGTGGCGCCGACGGCGGCGAGCAGTTGCCGGCGGGTGGCGTTCTCGACGACGGGGCGCTCGAGCAGTGCAGTGGACACGGGCCCTCCGGAGGCGTGGGATGTCCGGTGAGCTTAGCCTCGCCTCACTTGGCGGTCGCGTGTCGCGGACGAGGAACGGGCCCCGGTCCGGTCGGTTGCTCCGACCGGACCGGGGCCCGTCACCCGTGCCGCGCCGGTCAGGCCCCGACCCGCTCGATGATCAGCTCGCGGACCCGCTTGGCGTCGGCCTGGCCCTTCGTCGCCTTCATGACCGCGCCGACGATGGCCCCGGCCGCCTGGACCTTGCCACCGCGGATCTTCTCCGCGATGTCGGGCTGCTCGGCCAGCGCCGCGTCGACGGCGGCGACCAGCGCGCCCTCGTCGGAGACGACCTTCAGCCCGCGGGCGGCGACGACCTCGTCCGGGCCGCCCTCGCCGTCGAGCACGCCGTCGACGACCTGGCGGGCGAGCTTGTTGGTCAGCTCCCCCGCCGCGACCAGCTCGATCACCCGGGCGACCTGCGCCGGGGTGATCGCGAGCTCGGCGAGCTCGACCGAGCGGGTGTTGGCCTGCTGGGCCAGGTAGGACACCCACCACGAGCGGGCCTCCTGCGACGGCGCACCGGCCGCGACGGTGGCCTCGACCAGCTCCAGCGCGCCGCCGTTGACCAGGTCGCGCAGCTCCTCGTCGGAGATGCCCCAGTCGCTCTGGATGCGCTTGCGGCGCTCCCACGGCAGCTCGGGCAGGGTGCCGCGCAGCTCCTCGACCCACTCGGCGGACGGCGCGATCGGGACCAGGTCGGGCTCCGGGAAGTACCGGTAGTCCTCCGAGGTCTCCTTGCGCCGCCCGGCGCGGGTGTGGCCGGTCGCCTCGTCGAAGTGCCGGGTCTCCTGGACGATCTCACCGCCCGCGTCGAGCACGCCGGCCTGCCGGCTCATCTCGTGCCGGACCGCGCGCTCGACCGACCGCAGCGAGTTGACGTTCTTCGTCTCGGTGCGGGTGCCCAGCGCGCCGCCCTTCGGCGACAGCGAGAGGTTCACGTCGGCGCGCATCGAGCCCTGGTCCATCCGGACGTCGGAGACGCCCAGGGACCGGATCAGGTCGCGTAGCGCGGTGACGTAGGCGCGGGCCACCTCCGGGGCACGGGCCCCGGTGTCCGGGATCATCGTCGTGACGATCTCGATCAGCGGGACGCCTGCCCGGTTGTAGTCGAGCAGCGAGTGGTCGGCGCCGTGGATGCGGCCGTCGGAGCCGCCGACGTGCAGCGACTTGCCGGTGTCCTCCTCCATGTGCGCGCGCTCGATGCCGATCCGGACGACCTCGCCGTCGTCGAGGGTCAGGTCCAGGAACCCGTCCGTGGCGATCGGCTCGTCGTACTGGGAGGTCTGGAAGTTCTTCGGCATGTCCGGATAGAAGTAGTTCTTCCGGGCGAACCGGCCCCACGGCGCGATCGAGCAGTTCAGCGCCAGGCCGATCCGGATCGCCGACTCCACCGCGGCCCGGTTGACCACCGGCAGCGCGCCGGGCAGCCCCAGGCAGACCGGGCAGACCTGGGTGTTGGGCTCGGCCCCGAACTCCGTCGGGCAGCCGCAGAACATCTTGGTGTTCGTCGACAGCTCGACGTGCACCTCGATGCCCAGGACGGGGTCGTAACGGGCGACGACGTCGTCGAAGTCGACCAGCTCCACGGCCGCGGTCATGCCCTCACCTCAGCAACGTCCGGGACGCGGGCGATCAGCGGACCGCCCTCGTCGGCGTCGCGGGCGGCCTCGAACGCCGCCCCGACGCGGTACATGACGGCCTCGCCGAGCGCGGGGGCCATGATCTGCAGGCCGGTCGGGAGCCCCTCGGAGATCCCGTTGGGCACCGACATGCCGGCCACCCCGGCCAGGTTCGTCGGGATGGTGGCCAGGTCGTTCAGGTACATGGCCAGCGGGTCGTCGACCTTGTCCCCGATCGGGAACGGCACGGTCGGCGCCGTCGGCGACACGAGTACGTCGGCCTGGGCGAACGCCGCGGCGAAGTCCCGGCTGATGAGCGTGCGGACCTTCTGCGCCTGGCCGTAGTAGGCGTCGTAGTAGCCGCTGGACAGCGCGTAGGTGCCGAGCATGATCCGCCGCTTGACCTCGGGCCCGAAGCCCTGCTCGCGGGTGTTGGCCATGACCTCCTCGGCGGAGCGGCCCTCGGAGGCGCGCAGGCCGTAGCGCATGGCGTCGAACCGGGCGAGGTTCGACGACACCTCGCTGGGGAGGATCAGGTAGTACGCGGCCATCCCGTACTCGAAATGCGGGCAGGCGACCTCGACGATCTCGGCGCCCAGCTTCTCCAGCCGGCGCAGCGAGGCGTCGAACGCCGAGCGGACGCCGGGCTGGTAGCCCTCGCCGCCCAGCTCGCGCACGACGCCGACCTTCAGCCCGGACAGGTCCCCGGTCGCACCCTGGCGAGCCGCCTCGACGACGGCCGGGACCGGCCGGTCGATCGAGGTCGAGTCGAGCGGGTCGTGGCCGGCGATGACCTCGTGCAGCAGCGCCGCGTCCAGCACGGTGCGCGCGCACGGCCCGCCCTGGTCCAGCGACGACGCGCAGGCGACCAGCCCGTAGCGGGACACCTGACCGTAGGTGGGCTTGACGCCGACGGTGCCGGTGAACGCGGCGGGCTGGCGGATCGAGCCGCCGGTGTCGGTGCCGATCGCCAACGGCGCCTCGAACGCCGCCAGCGACGCCGCCGACCCACCGCCGGAGCCGCCCGGCACCCGGGTGGTGTCCCACGGGTTGCGGGTGACGCCGTACGCCGAGTGCTCGGTGGAGGAGCCCATCGCGAACTCGTCCATGTTGGTCTTGCCGAGGATCGTGATCCCGGCGGCGCGCAGGCGCGTGGTGACCGTCGCGTCGTAGGGCGGCTGCCAGCCATCGAGGATCCGCGAGCCGCAGGTGGTGGGCATGTCCGAGGTGGTGAACACGTCCTTGAGGGCCAGCGGCACCCCGGCCAGCGGGGACTCCGGGGCCTCGCCCGCGGCGATCCGCTCGTCGACCAGGGTGGCGGCGGCCACCGCGGCCTCGGCGCCGACGTGCAGGAACGCGTGCACCTCGCCGTCGACGGCGGCGATCCGGTCGAGGTGGGCCTGCGCGACCTCGACGGCGGAGACCTCGCGGGCGTGGATCTTCTCCGCGAGCTCGGCAGCGGTGAGGCGGATCAGGTCGCTCACTGCTCCTCCCCCAGGATCCGCGGGACGCGGAAGCGCCCGTCCTCGGCGGCCGGGGCGCCGGCGAGCGCCTGCTCCTGGCTCAGGCCGGGGCGGCGCTCGTCCGGGCGGAAGACGTTCTCCAGCGGGACGGCGTGCGAGGTCGGCGGGATGTCGTCGGCGGCGACCTCTCCGACCCGGGCCACCGACCCGATGATCACGTCGAGCTGCGACGCGAAGGTGTCCAGCTCGGAGTCGGTGACGGCCAGGCGGGCCAGCCGGGCGAGGTGTGCGACCTCGTCCCGGGTGATGACCCCGCCCGTCCGCTCCGCGGAATCGGCGGTCATGCCCCTCCTCTGGGATGGTGTCCGATGATGACGACGGCGGGTGGACGGTCGCGACGGTGGTGCAGCGGCGACGACGGTGCGACCGCCGGTCCGGCTGCCGACACGACCCGGCCGCTCCCGCGCGCGCCGGTCCATCGGGCGAGTCTATTCCCGCCGGTCCACCGGACGATCGCCCCCCGGTGACCGAGCACGCACACCCTGCTGCGGGTGGCGGGTGACCGACGGACCCGGGGGTGGCAGGATCATCGTTCCCGCCCGGAACCGCCCCCCGCCACTCCGGTGCGGTGCACACGCGTGCCGATGAGGCGCCCGCTGTCGAGGGAGAGGATCCACTCCGTGTCGTTCCTGCTCCGGGTCGTCCTCCCGGACAAGCCCGGCAATCTCGGCGCCGTCGCCTCCGCCCTCGGCGGGGCCGGGGCGGACATCCTCAGTGTCGACGTCGTGGAGCGCGGCGACGGCCAGGCGGTCGACGACATCGCCGTCGAGCTGCCGAACAACCGGCCGCCGGACGTGCTCATCACCGCGGCCGAGTCGGTGCCCGGGGTGTCGGTGGAGTCGGTGCCCCCGCACACCGGGCAGCTGGACACCCACCGCGAGCTGGAGCTGCTCGACGAGATCGCCGGTGACCACGCGCACGGGCTCGACCTGCTCGCCGGCGAGGTGCCGCGGTTGTTCCGCGCCGGCTGGGCGCTGGTCGCGGTCAGCGAGAACGGTCGTTCCTACCGGATCGCGGAGAGTTCCGCGGCGCCCGAGACCCGGTCCGGGGACCTGCCCTGGCTGCCGCTGGACCGGGCGATCGCCCTCGACGACAGCCACTGGGTGCCCGAGCCCTGGCGGGCGATGGACACCGAGCTGGCCGCCGCGCCGTTCGGGACCGGGGAGCCACCGAAGACGCTGGTGGTCGGGCGGCCGGGCGGGCCGGTGTTCCGGCCGTCGGAGCTGGCGCGGCTGGCGCACCTGGCGGGGATCGTCGCGACGGTGCTGAAGGCCTGACCCCGCCACCCGCCCCGGCCCTCCCGGGGCGCCGGGGACGCGTGGGTTGCGGTGGATCCGGGTCAGACCCGGATCGACAGGGCGGTGCGGACGAGGTCGTCGTTGCCGGTCGCGAGCCAGCCGTCGGGGCGTACCAGGACGTCCTCGAAACCGATCCGGGTGTCGATGTTGACCCGGGTCGCGTACTCCAGCACCGGCCAGGCGCCCTCCTCCTCGCCGTGCAGCAGCACGGGAACGGGGGGCTGGCCGAGCGCGCGCAGGATCCGGATGCCCTCGGCGACGGCGGTCTCCGGGTCGATCACCGTCGACTCCGCGATCACCCGCCGGGTGCCCGGGGGCAGACCGTTCTGACGGAGGGTGACGGCGTCACCGTTGGTCCAGACACCGAGCTCGACGGCGATGCCGACCGACCACGCGGCGTGGCAGACCTCGGTCCAGCCGAGCTCGTGCACGTTGACGCCGCACACGTCGGGCTTGCCGGAGCCGAGCCGGCCCCAGGACAGGACGGTCTCGACGCGGTCCTTGGGGTCGGGCTGGATCCAGCGCCCGGTCGGGACGCCGATCTCGATGCCCGGGGCCTCCTGGCGGATCAGCGACACGACGTCGCCGACCACGGCGGGCTCGATCGTCTCGGCGCCGCTGTCGTCGCGCGGGTGCACGTGCACCGAGGTGACGCCGAGCCGGGCGACGGCCCGGGCGTCACGGGCGAGGTGGCGGGCCAGGGTCGGCAGCGCCGGGTGCGCGTCCGCCGGTCGTGAGCCGTTGAGCGCCGCCTGCAACACCGTGTGTTCCCCGATCCGAGTGGTCGTCCTCCCGCCGGGACGACCCCGGCGTGCGACCGAGGGTAGGCGGTGATCGTCCGCAGGCGGCGTCCGGGCGCGGGCGCGTCCGGGCGACGTCGGCGTCCGGCCGCCGGGCCGCGCCGGACGCCCGACACGCCCGGTGAGTGGTCGCTCACCGTCGGCGTGCTGCGGGTCCGGCCGCCGGGCGGATCCCGCGGTCACGCGGTGGACCGGACGTCGGGTCGTCAGGCGTCGGCGGCCTGCTCGCGCGCGGCGTCGGGGCCGCGGTCGAGCAGGACCTCGAACCCGGCCTCGTCCAGCACCGGCACCCCGAGCTCGACGGCCTTGTCGTACTTCGAGCCGGGCGCCTCCCCCGCGACGACGAAGGCCGTCTTCTTGGACACCGACCCGGCCGCCCGCCCGCCGCGGGCCATGATCGCCTCCTTGGCCTCGTCGCGGGACCAGTTCTCCATCGAGCCGGTGATGACGATCGAGAGGCCCTCCAGGAAGCGGGGCACCGAGTCGTCGACCTCGTCCTCCATCGCGACGCCCGCGGCCCGCCACTTCTGCACGACCTCGCGGTGCCAGTCGACGGAGAACCAGTCCCGCACCGCCGCGGCAATGGTCGGGCCGACGCCGTCGACCCCGGCGATCGGCGCGAGCGCCTCCGCGACGGCCTTCGCCCGGGCACGCGCCGCGGCCCGCTCCTGCTTCGCGGCCTCCACGGCCGCGGCGTCGGCGGCCCCGTCGTCGGGCGCCCCGTCGTCGGCAGACCCGTCGTCGGGTGCCGCCTCTGCCTCGCCTGCGGCAACCGCCGCCTCCGCCTCGGCGGCCTCGACGTCGCCGGTCGCCTCGGCAGCGGCACCCTCGGCCGTCGGCGCGGCGGCCTCGGCCGCGGCGTCGTCCTCCCCCGCCGTCCCGTCGGAGACGATCGCGACCCCGGCCGCCTCGGTGCCCGCCTTCGCCTGTGCCGCGGCTCGTTCGAGGGCCTCCATCGACCCGAACTCGCGGGCCAGCGCCTGCGCGGCGGTCGGTCCGACGTGCCGGATCGACAGCCCCACCAGCACCCGCCACAGCGGCCGGTCCTTCGCCGCCTCCAGGTTCCTCAGCAGCTTGCGGCCGTTGACCGTCAGCTCGCCCTTCTGGTTGCGGAACAGCTCGGTCCGCAGCAGGTCGGCCTCGGTGAGGGAGAAGACGTCGCCCTCGTCGGTCAGCACGCCCGAGGTCAGCAGCGCCACCGCGGCCTCGTAGCCGAGCCCCTCGATGTCGAACGCGCCCCGGCCCGCGACGTGGAACAGCCGCTCCCGCAGCTGCGCCGGGCAGGAACGGGCGTTCGGGCAGCGCCGGTCGACGTCGCCCGACTTCTGCTGCACGAGCGCGGTGCCGCACTCGGGGCAGTGCGTCGGCATGACGAACTCGCGCTCGGAGCCGTCGCGCACGTCGGTGACCGGCCCCAGCACCTCGGGGATGACGTCGCCCGCCTTGCGGATGACCACCCGGTCACCGATCAGCACGCCCTTGCGACGCACCTCGTCGGCGTTGTGCAGGGTCGCCATCTCGACCGTGGACCCGGCGACCTTCACCGGTTCCATCTCCGCGAACGGGGTGACCCGGCCGGTCCGCCCGACGTTGACCCGGATGTCGAGCAGCCGGGTGGTGGCCTGCTCCGGCGGGTACTTGTAGGCGATCGCCCAGCGCGGGAACCGGGAGGTCGCGCCGAGCCTGCGCTGCAGCGCCACCTCGTCGACCTTCACGACGACGCCGTCGATCTCGTGCTCGACGTCGTGCCGGTGCTCACCCCAGTACTCGACGTACTCGACCACCTTCTCGATCCCCTGGAGCACCCTGGTGCGTGGGGAGACCGGCAGGCCCCAGGCGACCAGTGCGTCGTAGGCGTGGGACTGGGTGTCGGGGGTGAACCCCTCCCGCTTGCCCAGGCCGTGGCAGATCAGCCGCAGGTTGCGCGAGCCGGTGACCCGCGGGTCCTTCTGGCGCAGGGAGCCGGCCGCGGTGTTGCGGGGGTTCGCGAACGGCTCCTTGCCCGCCTCGACCAGCGAGGCGTTGAGCCGCTCGAAGTCCTCCAGCCGGAAGTAGACCTCGCCACGGACCTCGACGAGCGCCGGCACCGGGAACTCGTCGGTGCCGGTGAGCCGCTCGGGCACCTCGGCGAGGGTGCGCATGTTGAGCGTGATGTCCTCGCCGGTGCGCCCGTCGCCGCGGGTCAGGGCCCGGGTGAGCCGCCCGCCCTCGTAGAGCAGGTTGACCGCGAGCCCGTCGATCTTGAGCTCGCACAGGTAGTGCAGGTCCCCGCCGACCTCCTTCGTCACCCGCTCGTGCCAGGTGCGCAGGTCCTCGGGCGAGAAGGCGTTGTCCAGCGACAACATCCGCTCGAGATGGTCGTAGGAGGTGAAGTCGGTGGAGAACGTCCCGCCGACGCGCTGGCTCGGCGAGTCCGGCGTGACCAGCTCGGGGTGGGCCTCCTCCAGCGCGAGCAGCTCGTGCCACAGCTCGTCGAACTGGCCGTCGGAGACGACCGGGGCGTCCAGCACGTAGTACCGGAACTGGTGGTCGGCCACCTCGGCCGCCAGCTGCGCGTGGCGCTCGCGGGCCTGCTGGGCGTCGGACTGGGAACTCACGAGGCGCAGGTTAGCCGCGCCCCCCGACAGTCATGCGCAACCGAGCAGGGGAATCTACGGTCGGGGGATGGACCAGGCTGCCGTGGAGCTCGCGCACCGGATGTTCGACCTGGCCCGCGAGGGCGCGGCGGACCGGCTGGGCGCCTACCTCGACGCGGGCGTCCCGGTCGGTCTGACCGATCCCAAGGGCGACACCCTGCTGATCCTCGCCGCCTACTACGGCCACGACGCCGTCGTCGCCGACCTGCTGGCCCGCGGCGCGGAGCCGGACCACACCAACGACCGCGGCCAGACCGCGCTCGCCGCCGCGCTGTTCGCCCGGTCGGCGCCGTCGGTCACCGCGTTGCTGGCCGCGGGTGCCGACCCGCACCACGGCAGCCCGTCGGCGTGGGCGACCGTCGAGCACTTCGACCTGCCCGACATGCGGGCGCTGCTGGAAGCGGGTCCTGAGCCGTGCTGAGGCTCGGGTTCCCGGTGGTCGGCGTCGTCGACCTCGACCGGGCCGCCGCGTTCTGGGCCGCCGCACTGCACCTGCACGTCTCCGACGAGTGGTCGAGCCCGTCCTGGCGCACCCTGACCGGTCCCGGCGGCGACCGGGTGCTCGGCCTGATGCGCAGCGCCTCCCCGCCCGAGCCCAGGCCCCGGCTCCACCTGGACCTCCTGGTCGACACCACCGACGAGCAGGACGCCGAGGTGGCGCGGCTGACCTCGCTGGGCGCGACCCGGCCGGCCTGGGACGACTACCCCGCCGAACCCGACTTCGTCGTCCTCGCCGACCCCGACGGCAACGTCTTCTGCGTGGTCGACCTGAGCCGGGCGCCGTCGTCGGGGGGTGTCGGTGGCGACGCCTAGAATGCGGGTGTGAGCACCATCGAGAACGTCACCCGGCAGACCGGCACCGCCACCGACGCGCGCGTCGTCGGCGAGACCGCCCGCCGCCGGACGTTCGCGGTGATCTCCCACCCCGACGCGGGCAAGTCGACCCTGACCGAGGCGCTGGCGCTGCACGCGGAGGTCATCGACTCCGCCGGTGCGGTGCACGGCAAGTCCGGCCGCAAGGGCGTCACGTCGGACTGGATGGAGATGGAGCGTGCCCGCGGCATCTCGGTGTCCTCGGCGGTGCTGCAGTTCTCCTACCGGGACTGCGTGATCAACCTGCTCGACACCCCCGGCCACGGCGACTTCTCCGAGGACACCTACCGGGTGCTCGCCGCCGTCGACGCCGCGGTGATGCTGCTCGACGCGGCGAAGGGTCTCGAGCCGCAGACCCTCAAGCTCTTCGACGTCTGCCGCTCGCGCGGCGTCCCGATCGTCACCTTCGTCAACAAGTGGGACCGGCCGGGCCGCGAGGCCCTGGAGCTGCTCGACGAGGTCGAGCAGACCATCGGCCTGCGCCCGATGCCGCTGACCTGGCCGCTGGGCATCGCCGGGCAGTTCAAGGGGCTCATCGAGCGCAGCACCGGCGAGTACACCGCGTTCACCCGGGCCGCCGGCGGCGCGACCAAGGCCACCGCACAGGTCGTCGACGCCGAGACGATCGCCGCGCAGGAGCCCGAGTACTGGCAGAACGCGCAGGACGAGCTGGGCCTGCTCGACGAGATCGGCGCCGGTTTCGACGAGGAGGGCTTCCGCTCCGGCACGGCCACCCCGGTCCTGTTCGGCTCGGCGCTGTCCAACATCGGCGTCGCCCGGCTGCTCGACTCGCTGGTCGACCTCGCCCCGCCGCCCGCCCCGCGGCCCGACGTGAAGGGCGAGGACCGTCCGCTGGAGGCGCCCACCTCCGGGCTGATCTTCAAGGTCCAGGCCGGCATGGACAAGGCGCACCGTGACCGCATGGCGTTCCTGCGGATCTGCTCGGGCCGCTTCGAGCGCGGCATGGTGCTCACCCATGCCGCGACGGGCAAGCCGTTCGCGACCAAGTACGCGCAGTCGGTGTTCGGCGCCGAGCGCACGACCGTCGAGGAGGCGTTCCCCGGCGACATCGTCGGCCTGGTCAACGCCACCGCCCTGCGCCCCGGGGACACCCTCTACGCGGCCGACCCGGTCGAGTTCCCCTCGATCCCGGCGTTCGCCCCCGAGCACTTCGCGGTGATCCGCGCGAAGGACGCGGGCAAGTACAAGCAGTTCCGCAAGGGGATCGAGCAGCTCGGCAACGAGGCGGTCATCCAGATCCTGCGCTCGGACCTGCGCGGCGACCAGGCGCCGGTGCTGGCCGCGGTGGGGCCGCTGCAGTTCGACGTGGTCACCACACGGCTGGAGACCGAGTTCAACGCGCCGGTCACCCTCGACCGGCTGCCGTACCAGATCGCGCGCCTGGTGGACGCCGAGGCGGTCGAGAAGCTGGCCGGGCAGTCCGAGTGCGAGGTCCTGCGCCGCGACTCCGACGGCGAGCACCTCGCGTTGTTCACCAACAAGTGGCGGATGGACATCATCCAGCGCAAGTTCCCGGACATGCGGTTCGAGGCCATGCCCGCCGGGTCCTCGATCTCCTGATCCGCTGAACACCGTCGCCGCGGTCGGCGCCGCGCTGCTCTCGGCGCTGCTCTTCGCGCTCGCCGCCGTCGCGCAGCAGACCTCGGCGGCGGCGGACCCGCACGACCGGGGGCTGCGGATGCTGGCGCGGCTGGTCCGCGACCCGCGCTGGCTGGCCGGGTCGCTGGGTGACACGGCGGCGTTCGCGATGCAGGCCGTCGCGCTCGGGTTCGGGTCGCTGCTGCTGGTGCAGCCGCTCATCGTCACCCAGCTGGTGTTCGCGCTGCCGCTGGCCGCGTGGTGGGCCGGGCGGCGGCCGTCCCGCCGGGAGCTGGCGTGGGCCGCGGTGCTGGTTGTGGCGCTGGTGCTGTTCGTGACCGTCGGGGAGCCGACCGCGGGTGTCGACCGGGCCGGGCTCACCGCGTGGGCGCCGACGGGGTCGGTGCTGCTGGTGCTGTTCGCCGCCTGTCTCGTCACGGCCCGGTCGACGACGGGGACGGCCCGGGCACTGCTGCTGGCCGCGGCCACCGGCATCGCCTACGTGTGATGTCCAGGGAGGTTGTCCCGTCCGGGGGCGGTGAGTCTGGCTGACAGACGAAGGCCTCCGGTTGTGAAGTGGAGCTGTCTAGGAACCGCTTCACCCACCGGAGGCCTTCGTGTCCCACGCTAACGCCGCTCTGACCCCGCGCGCCCGGCTGCGGCTCGCTCAACTCGTCGTCGAGCACGGCTGGACCCACACCGCGGCCGCGACAATGTTCATGGTCTCCGCGCGGACCGCCAAGAAGTGGTCCGACCGCTACCGGGCCGAGGGGCCGGCGGGGATGGCCGAC
>NZ_VRMC01000611.1:0-244 GCF_008369905.1 Pseudonocardia sp. EV170527-09 | reverse complement strand
GAGCTCGTCGCACCGGACGCCCCGGTCGCGGACTGCCTGGCGCTGGGCGCGGAGCTGGCCGGTGAGGGGGTGGGGCTGCTCGTCGTCGGTGACGGCGCGGCCAAGCACACCGCGAAGGCCCCCGGCGGGTTCGACGGCCGGGCCGAGGCGTTCGACGCCGTCGTCGCCGCCGCGTTCGACGCCGGTGACCCCGAGCCGCTCGCCCGGCTCGACCCGGACGGCGCCGCCGCGCTCTGGGCCTCGG
>NZ_VRMC01000610.1:0-244 GCF_008369905.1 Pseudonocardia sp. EV170527-09 | reverse complement strand
TGACCTGGAACTAGTGAGGATGCGGGTTGTGTCTGTTCGCTGTCCGCTGTCAGACCCCTCCGGGGTGAGTCGTTGTCAGGGGCGGGGGCCGAGCCAATGACGTCGGAGTCGATGGGGTCGGAGTCGATGACGTCGGAGTCGATGACGTCGGAGTCGATGGGGTCGGGGTCGATGGGGTCGGGTGATGTGCTCGTCATCGTTTCCCAGGACTTCATCCTGGCAGGGAAGGATCTTTATCAGGCTT
>NZ_VRMC01000609.1:0-245 GCF_008369905.1 Pseudonocardia sp. EV170527-09 | reverse complement strand
CTCTGATGACCTCCGGCCAGTGAGTCGAAGGCAAAAAAATAAGCGGGGGGTTTTATCCCCCCGCCTATGCCGTTAGTCGTTAGCGACGGTCACGACGTCCACGGCCGCGGTCATCGCGGTCGTAACGGTCATCACGGTCACGCCGACTGCTGCGACGATCGTCACGATCATCACGATCGCGTTCGCTGCGATAGTGGTAGTCGCGATCACGATCACGGCCACGATCATCGCGATCATCAGAACGC
>NZ_VRMC01000608.1:0-245 GCF_008369905.1 Pseudonocardia sp. EV170527-09 | reverse complement strand
ACCTTCCAGCACGGCAACACCATTCGACTCGCCCTACCTGTCACGAGCGAGCTGTTGCGCGGCTCCGCAGTCCAAATTCCGGCGGCCACCGCAGCCGGCGCGGGAGTGCAACCCGGCGGCCGGCGCAACTTCGGCACAGCTGCCGGAGACGCCGCGATCATTTGGCCGCTGTGGAGCACCAACGGGCCACGGCTCGGCACTATTCGCGCACTCGCCAAGTCCCACGGCGCGCAGATCGGCGACAC
>NZ_VRMC01000607.1:0-245 GCF_008369905.1 Pseudonocardia sp. EV170527-09 | reverse complement strand
GATCTTGTGATTGAATCGATAACTGATTGCCAAACCAGGTTAAATTTACATTCGGCACACCTTTCAATGCACTGATTACACTGGGTATCGCATCTTGGTCGATAAATTCAGTGTGATACATACTCTGCATATCGGCACCACAGCCGATGCTGTTATTAAAAATTTGCTTTACTTCTTTTTGCAAAATTTCAACATAAGCCGCATTGGCTGAGAAAATTTGGCAAGTGACCAAATCTCCTGTTGCC
>NZ_VRMC01000606.1:0-245 GCF_008369905.1 Pseudonocardia sp. EV170527-09 | reverse complement strand
GATCTGTACTACGAAGCTGCGGTAGCCGGGGCAATTCCGATCGTCCGCCCGCTGCGCGAGTCTCTTGTCGGAGATCAAATCACTCGTGTTATGGGCATCGTCAATGGCACGACCAACTACATCCTTGACCAAATGACGACTACGGGTGCCCGGTTCGATGAAGCCCTTGCCCAGGCGAAAGCTCAAGGGTATGCCGAGGCCGATCCGACGGCTGACGTGGAGGGTTATGACGCTGCGGCTAAGGC
>NZ_VRMC01000007.1:0-94805 GCF_008369905.1 Pseudonocardia sp. EV170527-09 | reverse complement strand
GTGCAGTCCCTGGAGGACGCCCTGGAACGACTGCGACTGGCGGCGAACGTCGACCACACCCGCTCGGCCGTCGACCCGCAGGAGGTCCAGCAGCCTGCGGTCGATCGCGTCGATCCCGTCCACGACGCCGGATGCTAGCCCGGTACGCCCGGATCCGGCTCAGAACCGATGCAGCACGCGCGGATCGTGCGCTCCATGCCGGGAAACGCACGGGGTGTGCGCGCCATGCTGTGCGCATGACCTCTGTGCTGATGTGCCGCCCCGAGCACTTCACGGTGAGCTACCGGATCAACCCCTGGATGCGTCCGGAGCAGGCGACCGACACCCGGCTCGCGCTGGCCCAGTGGGAGACCCTGCGCGCGGTCTACCGTGACCTCGGGTTCGACGTCCGGCTCGTCGACCCGCTGCCCGGGTACCCGGACATGGTCTACGCCGCCAACGGCGGCACCGTGATCGACGGGACCGCGCTCACCGCCCGGTTCCGGCACGCCGAGCGCGCCGCCGAGGGGCCCGCGTACGGCGCGTGGTTCCGCGCCGCCGGGTTCGCCGTGCACGAGGCCCGCCACGTCAACGAGGGCGAGGGCGACCTGCTGCTCGTCGGCGACACCGTCTACGCCGGCACCGGGTTCCGCACCGACCCGCGTGCGCACGCCGAGGCCGCGGAGGTGTTCGGCCGCGAGGTCGTGTCCCTGCAGCTCGTCGACCCGCGCTACTACCACCTCGACACGGCGTTCGCGGTGCTCGACCCGGCCGGCGGGCCGGGCGCGGTCGCCTACCTCCCGGCGGCGTTCGACGACGCCTCCCAGGAGGTGCTGCGGTTCCGCTTCCCGGACGCGGTGATCGTCTCCGACGAGGACGCGTCGGTGCTGGGGCTGAACTGCTTCTCCGACGGCCGCACCGTCGTCCACGCGCCGCAGGCCGAGAAGTTCGCCGCCGACCTCGCCGAGCGCGGGTTCGGCACCGTCGGCGTCGACACCTCGGAGCTGCGCCGGGGCGGTGGCGGGATCAAGTGCGCCACGCTGGAGCTGCGGTCGTGACCGCCGTGGTCCCGGGCACCGACCGGCAGATCGCCCTCGCCGAGGAGTTCGGCACGGCGAACTACGCGCCGTTGCCGGTGGTGCTGTCCCACGGCGACGGCGCCTGGGTCACCGACGTCGACGGCGTCCGCTACCTCGACGCGCTCGCCGGCTACTCCGCGCTCAACTTCGGGCACCGCCACCCCGCGCTCTCCGCGGCCGCGCACGCCCAGCTGGACACGCTGACCCTGACCGCGCGGGCGTTCCACAACGACCGCCTGCCCGGGTTCCAGCGCGACCTCGCCGCCCTGACCGGCACCGAGGCCGTGCTGCCGATGAACACCGGAGCCGAGGCCGTCGAGTCCGCGGTCAAGGTCGCCCGCGCCTGGGGCTACCGGGTGAAGGGCGTGGCACCGGGGGCGGCCCGGATCGTCGTCGCCGCGGGGAACTTCCACGGGCGCACGACGACGGTGGTCTCCTTCTCCGACGACCCGGTCGCCCGCGACGACTTCGGCCCGTTCACCCCCGGCTTCGACCGCGTCCCCTACGGCGACGCCGAGGCGCTCGCCGCCGCGCTCACCGACGACACCGTCGCGGTGCTGCTCGAACCGGTGCAGGGCGAGGCCGGGGTCCTCGTGCCGCCGCCGGGCTACCTGCGCACGGTCCGCGAGCTCACCGAGCGGCGGGGCGTGCTGCTGGTCTGCGACGAGATCCAGTCCGGGCTCGGCCGGGCCGGGGCGACGCTGTGCACCGACCTGTCCGGGGTGCGCGCCGACCTCTACACCCTCGGCAAGGCGCTCGGCGGCGGGATCGTGCCGGTCAGCGCCGTCGTCGGGCGGCGCGACGTGCTGGGCGTGCTGCGCCCCGGCGAGCACGGCTCCACCTTCGGCGGCAACCCGCTCGCCGCCGCCGTCGGGTCCGCGGTGTGCGCACTGCTGGCGACGGGGGAGTACCAGGCCCGGGCCCGCGAGCTCGGTGCGCACCTGGACACGCGGCTGCGCGCGCTGCCCGGGATCACCGCGGTGCGCGGGGTGGGGCTGTGGTTCGGCGTCGACGTCGACCCGCGGATCGGCACCGGCCGCGACGTGTGCGTCGCGCTCGCCCGGCGCGGGGTGCTGGCCAAGGAGACCCACGGCGTGACGGTGCGGCTGTCCCCGCCGCTGGTGGTCACCCACGACGAGGTCGACGTGCTGGTGGACACGTTCGGGGACGTGCTCGGAGACCTTTCCCGCGGGTAGGTGGCAGGCTGTCCGCCATGCCGACCCTCGTACTGCTGCGTCACGGTCAGAGCGACTGGAACGCGAAGAACCTGTTCACCGGCTGGGTGGACGTGCCGCTCTCCTCCCAGGGCGAGGCCGAGGCCCGCCGCGGCGGCGAGCTGCTGGCCGAGGCGGGCGTCGCGCCGGACGTCGTGCACACCTCCCTGCTGCGCCGTGCCATCTCCACCGCGAACATCGCCCTCGACGCCGCCGACCGGCACTGGATCCCGGTCAAGCGCGACTGGCGCCTCAACGAGCGCCACTACGGCGCCCTGCAGGGCAAGGACAAGAAGCAGACCCTGGAGCAGTACGGCGAGGAGCAGTTCATGCTCTGGCGCCGCTCCTACGACACCCCGCCGCCGCCCATCGAGAAGGGCTCCGAGTTCTCCCAGGACGCCGACCCGCGCTACGCCGGTGTCGACGCGCCGCTGACCGAGTGCCTGGCCGACGTCGTCGACCGGTTCCTGCCGTACTGGACCGAGGCCGTGGTGCCGGACCTGCGCGACGGGAAGGTCGTGCTGCTCGCCGCGCACGGCAACTCGCTGCGCGCGCTGGTGAAGTACCTCGACGGGATCTCCGACGCCGACATCGCCGGCCTCAACATCCCCACCGGCATCCCGCTCGTCTACGACCTCGACGACGACCTGGCGCCGACGAACCCGGGCGGGCGCTACCTCGACCCGGCCGCGGCGCAGGAGGCCATCGCCGGGGTGGCGAACCAGGGGCGCTGACCGCGCCCACCCCTCTCCCGCACCTGCCCGGTCCGCACGAACGGGCCCCTCGCACGAACCTCTCGTACGAGGGGCCCGTTCGTGGGACACGAGGGGACCGGACGGGGTTCGCTGAACCCACGGTGAACGGGGACCGAACAGTGTCGCGCGAAGGGGTCGCGGGCGTCACCATCCGGTGTCCGGCGCTGGTCAGGGGGTACCCCCGGCTGCCTACCATGCACCCGTGACCACGCTCGCGTGGCTGATCTCGGCCCTCGCCCTGCTCCTCGGTCTCGCCGCCGGGGTGGCACTGGCGCGACGGTCGTCGCACGGCCGGCCCAGCCCCGGCACCGGCCGCCCTCCGGCGGACCCCGTCGCCGTCGACGGCCCCACCCTCGGCGAGCTGCTGCACCGCACGTTCCGGCAGTCGAGCTCCGGGCTGGCCGTCGTCGGGGCCGGGGGCGAGGTGCTCCTGCACAACCGGCGGGCCGCCGCGCTCGGCGCCGTCACCGGCGAGCGGCTCGACCCGCGCGCGCTCGCCGCCTGCCGACGGGTGCAGGGCGGGGACCGGCTGCTCGCCTCCGGCGACTACACCGTCGACCTCTCGCCGCTGGACCGCACGCCCCGCGGCCCGGTCGCGGTGCAGGCCCGGATCCGCTCCCTCGGCGACGGCTTCGCGCTCGTCGAGGCCGTCGACACCTCCGAGGTGGCCCGGCTGGAGGCGACCCGGCGCGACTTCGTCGCCAATGTCTCGCACGAGCTCAAGACCCCCGTCGGCGCGGTCGCGCTGCTGGCCGAGGCCTTGCTCGACAGCCTCGACGGCCTGGAGCGCGCCGACGGCGGCGAGCCCGACCCGGACGCGGTCGGCGAGGTCCGCCGGTTCGGCGACAAGCTGCTGCGCGAGGCGACCCGGATGGGCAACCTGGTCTCGGAGCTGATCGCCCTGTCCCGGCTCACCGGCGCCGAACGGCTGCCCGCGCTGGCCGCCGTCGACGTCGACGAGGTCGTCTCCGAGGCGCTGGCCCGCAGCCGCAACTCCGCCGAGTCGCACGCCGTCGAGATCACCGCCGACGAGAACTCGGGGCTGGTCGTCGACGGCGACCGCACGCTGCTGGTCACCGCGCTGACGAACCTGCTGGAGAACGCGATCGCCTACTCCGCGGCGGACTCGTCGGTGTCGGTGAGCCGGCGCGCGGTCGACGGCTCGATCGAGATCGCCGTGACCGACCGCGGCATCGGCATCGCCCCCGAGCACCAGCAGCGGGTCTTCGAGCGCTTCTTCCGGGTCGACCCGGCCCGCTCGCGGGCCACCGGCGGCACCGGGCTAGGCCTGGCGATCGTCAAGCACGTCTGCGCCAACCACGGTGGCGAGGTGCGGCTGTGGAGCCGCCCCGGCACCGGATCGACCTTCACCATGCGCCTGCCCGCCCGGATGGGCATCGGCGGCGCCCCGCACGGTGAGGCTGCCGTCGGCAGCTCCCCCCAGACCGCCGGAACCGGAGGATGAGATGACCAGGGTGCTGATCGTCGAGGACGAGGAGTCCTTCGCCGACCCGCTCGCGTTC
Organism: Pseudonocardia sp. EV170527-09; assembly: GCF_008369905.1. Lineage (NCBI taxonomy): Bacteria > Bacillati > Actinomycetota > Actinomycetes > Pseudonocardiales > Pseudonocardiaceae > Pseudonocardia > Pseudonocardia sp. EV170527-09. Next base: position 90,255 of record NZ_VRMC01000007.1, on the reverse strand, counting down.
ATGCTGCGCAAGGAGGGGTTCACCACCGCCGTCGCGGCCAACGGCAACGACGCGCTGAGCGAGTTCGACCGCAACGGTGCCGACATCGTGCTGCTGGACCTGATGCTGCCCGGCATGAGCGGCACCGACGTCTGCAAGGCGCTGCGCTCCCGCTCCGCCGTGCCGGTGATCATGGTGACCGCCCGGGACAGCGAGATCGACAAGGTGGTCGGGCTGGAGCTCGGCGCCGACGACTACGTCACCAAGCCGTACTCGGCGCGCGAGCTCATCGCCCGCGTCCGCGCGGTGCTGCGCCGCGGCGGCGAGGCCGGCGGGGAGGCCGAGGGCGGCACCGGCGTCCTGGAGGCCGGCCCGGTGCGGATGGACGTCGAGCGGCACGTCGTGTCGGTCAACGGCGACGAGGTCGCGCTCCCGCTCAAGGAGTTCGACCTGCTGGAGTACCTGCTGCGCAACGTCGGGCGGGTGCTCACCCGGGCCCAGCTGATCGACCGGGTGTGGGGCGCGGACTACGTCGGTGACACCAAGACCCTCGACGTGCACGTCAAGCGGCTGCGGTCCAAGGTCGAGGGCGACCCCTCGGCGCCCAAGCACCTGGTCACGGTGCGCGGGCTCGGCTACAAGTTCGACGTGTGAGCCAGGGGTTGCCCGACGGTCGATAACGGCTCGGTAACCTGACCGGGTGCGCCTGGCCGTTCTCGACGTGGGGTCCAACACCGTCCATCTGCTGGTGGTGGACGCCCACCGGGGTGCCCATCCGAAGCCCATGTCGTCGGAGAAGGACCAGCTGCGTCTGGCCGAGCACCTCGACCGCAAGGGCGCCCTGAGCCGCGACGGGGTGAAGGCGCTGCTGGAGAGCGTGCACCGGGCCCGGGACACCGCCCGGGCCGCCGGCTGCGACGACCTCCTGGCGTTCGCCACCTCCGCGCTGCGCGACGCGACGAACTCCGCCGAGGTGCTCGCCCGGGTGCAGCGCGAGACCGGGGTGGCGCTGGAGGTCCTGCCCGGCGAGGACGAGGCCCGCTGGACCTTCCTCGCGGTCCGCCGCTGGTGCGGCTGGTCGGCCGGGCGGCTGCTCGTGCTCGACATCGGCGGCGGCTCGCTGGAGCTGGCCGTCGGGCGGGACGAGACCCCCGACGTCGCCGCGTCGGTGCCGCTCGGCGCCGGGCGGCTGACCCGCGACGCGTTCACCTCCGACCCGCCGTCGCGGGCGGAGGTCGCCGCGCTGACCGAACGGGTCCGCGACGAGATCGCCCCCATCGCCGGACGGCTGCGTGCCGCGGGCCGGCCGGACCGGGCCGTGGGCACCTCCAAGACCTTCCGGACGCTGGCCCGGCTCGCCGGTGCCGCACCGTCCAGCGCCGGGCCGGGTGCCCGCCGCACGCTGACCGCGCAGGGTCTGCGCCAGCTGTCGGCGTTCATCACCCGGATGTCGGGCCCCGACCTCGCCGAGCTCGACGGCGTGAGCGCCAGCCGGGCGCACCAGCTCGTCGCCGGGGCGGTCGTCGCCCAGGCGGCGATGGACGCCCTCGGCGTGACCGAACTCGAGATCTGTCCGTGGGCGTTGCGCGAGGGAGTGATCCTCCGGCGCTTCGACATGCTCGATGGGACGACCGGGGACGACCGCTCGGCGCAGACATCCCCGGGCGGGCTTGGACCCTTGACAACGCACAGGGCACGGTGGTCGTGATGAGTGTGGACAGCGGAGAGCCTCGCCAGCGGACGGTCGCGGAGCTCCTGGCCGCCAACGGCGGCCAGCAGCCCGGACGACGCCGCCGTCGTCGCGCCGCGGAGGACGACGAGGGCCCCGGCGCACCGTCGTCCGCGGCACCCGCGCGGACCGACGTGGCGGCCCCGCCGCGACGCCCGGCGGCCGCCGACCGTGTCCGCCCGCCCGAGGGCGCGGGCGGGTTCGCCCCGCGCGGCGGCGACGGTCCGCCGCCCCTCGACCATCCCTCGTTCCCGCCCGCGCGCCGTCCCGACCCCTCCGAGGGGCCGACCGGGCGCGCGCCGGAGCCGTTCGTGCCGAACGGCAACGCTCCGAACGGCGGTGCCGCCCACGGTGGCGCCCCGAACAGTGGCGCCCCGCACGGCGGCGCTGTGAACGGCAGCGGCCCGAACGGCAGCGGCCCGAACGGGGCCGCGGCCTTCGGCGGCGCCCCGCCCCGCAGGCCACAGGGCCCGCCCCCCGGGCAGTGGGCCGCGGGCCCCGGACCGGCCACGCAGGCCCGTCCGTTCGCGCCCGAGCCGCAGGGCCCGCCGAACGGCCGCCCCTACGGCCGCGACGACGGCCCCGCCACCCAGGACTGGGGACCCCGCGGCGACGCCCCGCGCCCGTCCGGTCCGTACGGCCCCCCGCCCGGCACGGCCGACGGCGTCGCCGACGAGATCCCGACCAGCCGGCTCGGCGCCCGCCGCCCGGCCCCCGCGGCCGACGACGACGGTGGCCCGCCCACCCAGTTCGGCGCCCCGCCGCTGGACGACGAGCACGACGGCCCCACCGGACGTGCGCGTCCGGCCGACGCGGGCCCGCCCACCGGCGCCTACGACCCGTTCGCCGACGACTACGACGACCGGCAGGGTTACGACGACCAGCAGGGTTACGACGACCGGGGCTACGACGTCCGGCAGGGCTATCAGAACCGGGACCAGGGCTACGACGACCGGGACCGGGGCTACGACGCCGATCCCCGCTACGACGGCCGGCACGGTCCCGCCGGGTACGACGACCGGCACGGCCCCGCCGGATACGACGACGGGCCCGGCTCCGCCGACGGCGGTCGCACCGGCGTGCTGGCCCCCGAGCGCCCGCAGGACGACCGCGACCACGACGACTACGCCGACCACGAGAACTACGACGACTACGAGGACCACGGCGAGCTCGCCGCCGGCGCGGTCGAGGACGACGAGCCCCCGCGCCGCCGCTCCGGGCGCCGCGACGCCGTCACCGACAGTGGTGCGCAGCCGCCCGCGGGCCTCGACGACGAGGCTCCGGCCGGTGCGGCCGGGACCGGCCAGGCCTGGGCGGTCGTCATCGCCCAGTGGATCGGCGGCGCTGTCGCCGGTGCGGCGATCTGGGTGCTGTTCCGCTACCTGTGGACCTCGTTGCCGATCGTGGCGCTGTCGCTCGCGGTCGTGCTGACCGTCGGGTTGGTGCTCGGCGTGCGGGCCCTGCTGCGCAACGACGACCTGAAGACCACGTTGTTCGCGGTGCTCGTCGGACTGCTGCTGACCGTGTCCCCGGCGATCCTGGTGTTGCTGGACCGGTAACGATGAGCGACGGCGCGACGACTTCACGTTTCGTGACACCGTCGCGCCCGCCCGTCGCCGACCCGACCGGGTCGGCCCCCGTCGCGCTGTCCACGGCCTCGGTCTACCCGGAGGGCGTCGCCGCCGGGTTCGAGATCGCCGCCGAGCTGGGCTACGACGGCGTCGAGCTCATGATCTGGACCGACCCGGTCAGCCAGGACCCGCGAGCGGTCGAGCGTCTCGCCCACCGACACGGGGTGCCGATCCTCGCGGTGCACGCGCCCTGTCTGGCCGTCACCCAGCGGGTCTGGGGCGCCGACCCGGTGCACCGGCTGCGGCGCACCGTCGAGGTCGCCGCCCGGCTGGGCGCGCGCACCGTGGTGGTGCACCCGCCGTTCCGTTGGCAGCGCCGCTACGCCGGGGTCTTCGCCGACGAGGTCGCCCGCGCACACGAGGTCCACGACGTCACGCTGCCGGTGGAGAACATGTTCCCGGTGACCCGCGGCGCGATCAGCACCGTGCCCTACGCGCTGGGCCACGACCCGACCGAGATCGGGTTCGGCGCGTACACCCTGGACCTGTCGCACACCGCCGCGGCCGGCGTCGACGCGCTCGACCTCGCCGAGCGGATGGGCGACCGGCTCACCCACCTGCACCTCACCGACGGCTCCGGCGCCCCGCGCGACGAGCACCTGGTCCCCGGCCGCGGGGCGCAGCCGTGCGCCGAGGTGTGCCAGCGCCTGGCCGACTCCCGGTTCGCCGCGGACGGCGGCACCGTCGTGCTGGAGGTGTCGACCCGGCGCTGCCGGACCCGCCAGGAACGCACCGGGCTGCTCGCCGAGTCGCTGCTGTTCGCCCGGCTGCACCTCACGCCGACGATGTCCGCCATCGCTCCTACCCGTGGGTAACATGCCGGCATGAGCAGTACGACGGTCCGGCCGTTCGCCGACGCGCACGACATCGAGCACCTCGGGGACGGCCGGTTCCGCGCCCGGCTCGACGGGACCTGGGCGATCGGGGACAAGGCGTTCGGCGGCCTGCTGATGGTGCTCATGACCAAGTCCGGGCTGGCCCGCCTCGCGGCCGACGAGGCACCCGCACCCGACCCGCTGGCCGTCGCCGTGGACTTCCTGCGTGCGCCGGACCTGGGGCCGGTCGAGATCACGACGGACCCGCTCAAGATCGGGCGGACGGTGTCCACGGTCGCCGTGCGGCTGCACCAGCAGGGCCGGCTCATGCTGCACTCCACGGTCACCGCCGGCGTGCTCCCGACCGACGCCCCGCGCCTGGACGACGGCTCCGCGCTCGCCGTCGAACCGGACCCGGACGCGCTCGACCCGGCCTCGGCCGAGGGTGGCGCGCGCGGCCTCGCCGCCGCCTGCGAACTGCGCTACCCGCGCGGTGCCCTGCCGTTCCTGCGCGGCGAGACCGGGCCGCCGGAGATGGCCGGCTGGGTCCGCCCGCGCGGGGAGGAGCCCGACGTGCTGTTCGCGCTGATGTCCGGCGACATCCTGCCCCCGACGGTGTTCAACCTCGGCGGCTCCCTCGGCTGGGCGCCGACGGTGCAGCTCACCGCGCTGCTGCGGGCCCGCCCGGCTCCGGGCTGGCTGCGGGTCGAGTCCCGCTCCGGCGCCGTGGCGAGCCCGTCCGCCGGTGGTGGGGTGTCGAGCGCGCAGTTCGACGAGGACGTCACCGTCGTCGACGCGCACGGCCGCACCGTCTGCCAGGCCCGCCAGCTCGCCCTGGCCCCACAGGCCGGCTGAGGGGTTCCTACGCTCCTCCCATGACGAGGATCGCGGTACTGGGTGGGGGACGGATCGGCGAGGCGTTGCTCGGCGGGCTGCTGGCGGCCGGGCGGGACGCCGGTGACCTGGTGGTGGCCGAGCGGTCCCCGGCCCGGACGCAGGAGCTGACCGCGTCGCTGGGTGTGGCCACGGCCCCGGTCGACGAGGCGGTGCGCGGTGCCGGGACGGTCGTCGTCGCCGTCAAGCCGCAGGACGTCGTCACGCTGCTCGGCGAGGTCGCCGGGGCGCTGGAGCCGGGCGCGCTCGTCGTGTCGCTGTGCGCGGGCCTGCCGACCTCGCTGTTCGAGGGCGCCCTGCCCGAGGGCACGCCGGTCGTGCGGGTCATGCCGAACACCCCGATGCTGCTGGGCGCGGCGATGTGCGCGATCTCCCCGGGTGCGCACGCGACTCCCGCGCACCTCGACGAGACCGAGACGCTGCTGTCCACCGTCGGTGCGGTGCTGCGCCTGGACGAGGCGAAGCAGGACGCCGCGACCGCCCTGTCCGGCTCCGGGCCCGCGTACTTCTTCCTCGTCGCCGAGGCGATGATCGAGGTCGGGGTCCGGCTGGGCCTGACCCGCCCGGACGCGACCGAGCTGACCGTGCAGACCGCGCTCGGCGCCGCGCGGATGCTCCGCGAGACCGGCGAGCACCCCGCGGTGCTGCGGGAGAACGTCACCTCGCCCGCCGGGACCACGGCCGCCGCCCTGCGGGAGCTGGAGCGGCACGGGCTGCGCGCGGCACTGGCCGACGCGGTCACCGCAGCGTACGACCGCTCGGTGGCGCTCGGTCGCGACTGACCGGACCAGCGGTACCTCGTTCAGCGCATCGTATGATGCAAAGTCACTCGGACGCGCCGTGCCATAGCACGATCGAGCCCCCCTCTGGCGGACCGATCGTCACATCCGCCCCGGTAGACTGCATCTGCATCCCCCACCACCGGGCGAACCGGGGAACCCCTCTCGGGGGAGGAAGGCGGTGCCCCATGGCGGCGGAACGACCCGAGCCCCTGCGGTCGTCCCAGGTCCAGTTCCTGACGGTGGCCGAGGTCGCGTCGATGATGCGCGTCTCCAAGATGACCGTGTACCGGCTCGTCCACTCGGGCGAGCTGCCCGCTGCGCGGGTCGGTCGCTCGTTCCGTGTGCCGCAGCGCGCGGTGGAGGACTACCTGCGCAACGCCTACTTCGACGCGGGCTGATCCCCGGTGGGGTGACGGCCGGTACGCCCGGGTAGACTGGTGAACCGGCTGCCGACCCCCACCGGTCGCATCGCGTCGTCGCCCGCTCCGGCGGGCGTCGCCCGGCCCGCGCCTCGTGTCCACGTGCACGGATCGTGCGGGCGGCCCACTCCGAGGTCACCCGGTGGAGCGGTCGCTGACGATCTGCGTCGACACAGGAGGAGCACCCACATGGGCTCGGTCATCAAGAAGCGCCGCAAGCGGATGTCGAAGAAGAAGCACCGCAAGCTGCTGCGCAAGACCCGGGTGCAGCGCCGCAAGCTCGGCAAGTGACTCGCGCACCGGCCGCGTGCCCGCCCTCCGGCGGGTGCGCGGCCGGTGTCGTTGTGGCGGTCCGTACCCCGGTCGGACGCGTCGCGCACCTCACGTGTCCGCGTACCTGCCCGGTGTGACGGGGGCGGGACTACGATCGGCACGATCTCGCGTCAGCCCCTGGTGAACGGAGCGCCCATGGACCGGCCGACCCCGAACGTCGTGCTGGTCACCGGGGTCAGCGGCTTCCTCGGCGGGCACCTCGCGGCCCGGCTGGCGGCCGACCCGTCCATCGACCGGGTGCTCGGTGTGGACACCGTCCCGCCGCCCCGGGACCTGCTGAAGCGGATGGGCCGCGCCGAGTTCGTGCGCGCCGACATCCGCAACCCGCTCATCGCGAAGGTCATCTCCTCCGGAGGCGTCGACACGGTCGTGCACGCGTCGCTCTCGGCCAGCCCCGCATCGTCGGGCGGCCGCGCGACGATGAAGGAGATGAACGTCATCGGCACGATGCAGCTCCTCGCCGCGTGCCAGAAGGCGACGAGCGTCCGCCGCGTCGTGCTCAAGTCGACGACCGCGGTGTACGGCTCCAGTCCGCGCGATCCCGCCGTGTTCGACGAGGCCATCGGGGCCAAGGACCTGCCGTCGGGCGGGTACGCCAAGGACGCCGCCGAGATCGAGGGCTACCTGCGCGGGTTCAGCCGTCGCCGCCCGGACGTCACCACCACGGTCCTGCGGTTCGCCAACTTCATCGGCCCGCGGATGGACACCGTGCTGTCGCGCTACTTCGCGCTGCCGGTCGTCCCCACCGTGCTGGGCTACGACGCGCGGATCCAGCTGCTGCACGAGGAGGACGGCCTCGCCGTGCTCGAGCGTGCCGCCACCCACGAGCTGCCGGGCGTGTTCAACGTCGCCGCGCACGGGGTGCTGATGCTCTCCCAGGCCATCCGCCGCGCCGGCAAGATCGCCGTCCCGGTGCCGAGCGGTGCGGTCGGTCCGGTCAGCCGGGTGCTGCGGGGCGCGCGCGTCGTGGACTTCTCCCCGGAGCAGATGCGCTTCCTCAACTTCGGCCGGGTCGTGGACCTCACCCGGCTGATCAACGACTTCGGCTTCGAACCACGGTGGACCACCACCCAGGCGTTCGACGACTTCGTGCGCGGCAAGGCGCTGGCGCCGGTCCTCGGCCCGGAGCGGATCGCCTCCATCGAACGGGGCGTGCTCGGCCTGGCCCGGGCGCTGCGGTGACGGGCCGGGACGGCGGCATGCGGGCGCACGAGCAGGGACGGCCGGGCGGCCGCGGTGGCACGAGGAAGGGCGACGGCATGGCCGAGGCGCGGGTGATCCCGATCCGGGGCAACCGGGGGCCTGCCCGGCCTGCGCGGGCGGAGGAACCGTCGCGACCCGCGCCGGTCCCCTCCGCAGCCGAGCCCGAGGAGACCGAGGGCCCGGCCTGGGAGGCCGCGCTGGAGCAGGTCCTGGAGTTCCTGCGCCGCCGGCTCGCGGGCGACTACCCGATCGACGAGTTCGGCTTCGACCGCGAGCTCACCGACGCGATGGTGCTGCCCGCCCTGCGCCCGCTCTACAAGCGCTGGTTCCGGGTCGAGACCATCGGCACCCACCACATCCCCGAGACCGGTGGCGCGCTGATCGTCGCCAACCACTCCGGGACGCTGCCGCTCGACGCGGTCATGACCACCGTCGCGGTGCACGACGACCACCCGTCCCACCGGCACCTGCGGCTGCTCGGCGCCGACCTCATGTTCACCATGCCGGTGTCCGGCTCGCTGGCCCGCAAGGCCGGCGCGACGCTGGCCTGCAACCCCGACGCCGAGCGGCTCATGACCTCCGGCGAGCTCGTCGGGGTGTTCCCCGAGGGGTTCAAGGGCATCGGCAAGCCGTTCCGGGACCGCTACAAGCTGCAGCGGTTCGGCCGCGGCGGGTTCGTCTCCGCCGCACTGCGGACCGGGGGCCCGATCATCCCGTGCTCGATCGTCGGCGCCGAGGAGATCTACCCCAAGATCGGCGACCTGGCGCCGCTGGCCCGGCTGTTCGGCGCGCCGTACTTCCCGGTCACGCCGACCTTCCCGCTGCTCGGCCCGGCGGGGCTGATCCCGCTGCCGTCGAAGTGGTACATCGAGTTCGGCGAGCCGATCCGCACCGACGACCACGCGCCGTCCGACGCCGACGACCCGATGCTCGTGTTCAACCTGACCGACCAGGTCCGGGAGACGATCCAGCACACGCTGTACCGGCTGCTGTCCCAGCGCCGCAACGTGTTCCTGGGATGATCCGACGGCCGGACCCGCTGCGGTGGCTGTGGTACGCCGCCGGCGGGCGGCTGCCCGCCCGGTACCGCGAGTGGGTGCTGCACGACACGACCTGCCGGACCTGGCACCTGCGCCACTTCGCGCGCACGGCGGTGGTGCTGATGCTGCTGTCGGTGCCGCTGGCCCTGGTGATCCCCGGCCCGCTGTGGCTGCGGCTCAGCGCCCTGCTGCTCGGCTGGCTGGTGTCGCTGCAGTACGCGCTGTTCGTGATGGAGGAGTCCGTCGAGCACCGGGTGGTGAAGGCCGGCTACCCGGCGGGCACCGCCCGCGCGACGCGGCTGGAGGCCACCGCCGACGAGCGGGCCGAGGCCGCCCGCCGCTACGCCGAGCGCTACCGCGGGGCTCCGCCACCCTGAGCGGCCGGGCGGGTCAGCGCTTGCGGTAGGCCATTCCCGCCGCGACCGCACCGGCGACGGCGCCGGCGCCGAGCACCGAGGGCACCCCGATCCTGGCGGCCTTGCGGCCGGTCCGGAAGTCACGGATCTGCCAGTTGCGGGCCTTCGCGACGTCGCGCAGCTCCGAGTCCGGGTTCACCGCGACCGCGGTGCCGACCGCCGAGAGCATCGGGACGTCGTTCACCGAGTCCGAGTACGCGGTGCAGCGACGCAGGTCCAGACCCTCCGACGCGGCCAGCGCGCGGACCGCGTGCGCCTTCGCCGGACCGTGCAGGATCTCGCCGACCAGCCGCCCGGTGTAGAGCCCGTCGACGGACTCCGCGACGGTGCCCAGCGCCCCGGTCAGCCCCAGCCGCCGCGCGATGATGCGGGCCAGCTCGATCGGCGTCGCGGTGACCAGCCACACCCGCTGGCCGGCGTCGAGGTGCATCTGGGCCAGCGCCCGGGTCCCGGCCCAGATCCGGTCCGACATCAGCTCGTCGTAGATCTCCTCGCCGAGCGCGACGACCTCGTCGACCGGACGGCCTGCGACGAACGACAGCGCGGTGTCGCGGTGCCCGGCGATGCCGCCCTTGTCCTCCCGGCCGCCGACCCGGAACTTGATCTGCTGCCAGGCGAACCCGGCCAGGTCGGAGGTGGTGAAGAACTTGCGCGCGGCCAGCCCACGGGCGAAGTGGAAGATCGACGCGCCGACCATCATCGTGTTGTCGCAGTCGAAGAACGCGGCGGCGGTGAGGTCCGGCGGTGCGCCGTCCCCGCCTTCCGGGCCGTCGGGGTGGTCGTCGGCCTCGGCGGCGACGGCCGCGGCGGCGGAGGCCTGCCCCGCCCGCTGCGCGGAGTCGAGTGCGGTCGCCCGCTCCAGCACTCCCGGCTCCTCGGAGAGCCCGGTGTCGATGGGCGGGTGAGACTCGCGGGTCCCGCTCTGGTCGAGAGGGGGGACGGACCCGGGATCACTCACCACGGCGGCCTTCCTGGTGCGACGGCGTCTCGCGTCCCGAGGGGATCGGGGCGCGGCCCCAGCCTACTGCCGGAGCGCGGGAGCGGGCCCGGCCTCCGGTACGTGACACATGTCGACGTACCGGGCGCCGGGCCCGTGCCCGTGGTCTCCGGGGTGGATCAGCCGAGGGTGACCGGGCCGAGGCCCGGCAGCAGCGGCGGGATCGTGATCGGCGGCAGCAGGCGGTTCTGCTCCGCCGACGGCTCCGACGAGCTGCTCGACCCGCTCTCGGAGGTGGCCGAGCCACTGCCGTCCAGCAGCGGCAGCCCACCGCCGTCCTGCGAGGACCCCGAGGTGGTCGGGGTCTGGGAGGTCGAGGTGGCCGGACCGGAGGTCGGCGACGGCGTGCCGGTCGCGGTCTCCGACGGCGTCACCGGCGCGGACTGCTCGACGGCCTGGGCCGAGGACGGACCACCCGCGGTGCGGCACTCGCCGGGCACCGGGCCGAGGTCGTCGACGGTGCCACCGCTGTCCGCGGCGCAGCCGGTGCCGGCCCGCAGCGCCTCGGCCCGGGTCAGCACCCGGTCCAGCAGGCGGATGGCCTCCGAGGTCTCCCCGCGGCTCTCGGCGGGCAGGTCGGACTGCAGACGGGTGATGCGCCCGGACTGGGCGGCCGCCCAGGTCCGCAGCTCGGCCAGGCGCGAGGTGTCCGCGCCGTCGGTGCCCGCGCCGGCCAGCATCAGCCTGCTGCCGGTGCTGGTGGCCCGGTCGAAGTCGCCCATCGCGGACGCCACCGCGTCCGGCGACGGCGGCGTGGACCGTGCGACCAGGCTCTCCAGCTCGTCGACCCGGGAGCGGGCCAGGTCGAGCTGGCGGGCGGCCTCGGCCTGCTGTCCGACGGTGAACACCCCGCCGACGCTCTCGCTGGCGCGCTTCATGCCGTACATCGCGTCGCCGGGCAGGGCGTCGCGGCTGACGGTCGAGGTCACACCGGCGATCACCGCGAGCGCGGCGAACCCGCCGACGACGACCCCGAAGCGCTTGCGCACGCTCGGGCGGCGGCGGTCCAGCATCCGGGCGCCGGACGGCGCCGGGCGGGCGGAGTCGTCGCGGCCGGGGCCCGCCTCGGCGTCGCGGGCCGGACCGGCCGGGGCGCTCACCTGCTCGGGGTGGTCCGGGTGGTCCGACGGCAGCACGTGGCGGCCACGACGCGGGCGGCCGCCGCGACCGGCCGGGTCGTCCGCGGCCGGTGCGTGCTCGCCGGCCGCGCGGCGGTTGGACACCGCGTCCCAGTCGAGGTCGTCGGCGATCGGCGGGCCGATCGGTGCGGTGAGGTCGGCCGGGTCGACGCGGTCGAACCGGTCGCCGAACGAGGGCCCGCCGGACTGCTGCCCGACGCCCTCCTGGGCCAGCACCTCGAACAGCCGTGCCCGCATCCGGGCGGAGGCGTGCGGATCGGGCGAGAGGTCACGCCGCGAACGGTCCAGAGCGGCGGCCAGCGCGATCTCGTGCGCCAGCTCCTCCGATGCAGGGGCACCCGCCGGCGCGCGGTCGAAACCGTCGTCGCCGGGATACCCGTCGTCCCATGCCCTGGGCATGCCGTCCGTCCTCACTGCAGTCTCGCGCTGCTCGTCGGCGCGTGTGGCGCCGTCAGTGCGCGCCGGTCGGTACAACGACCGACTGCGGACGAGGTTACGGCCTTCCAACCGTTCACCGCATCGAGTAGTGCGTTCGGCGCAGTGATCGACACACCCTCTCGCGTTCCGGCTGTTCCGGCGGGAGACCCGCTCACCGCAGGCCGTCCGGGAGGAGCTGTGCGAGGCGGCGCACCGCGCGGTGCTGCAGTGCCTTGACCGCCCCCTCGTTGCGGTCCATCAGCTCGGCGGTCTCGGCGACCGAGAGGCCCTTGAGGAACCGGTACTGGATGCATTCGCGCTGGTCGGAGTTGAGCTTGGCGATCGAGGCCAGCAGCTCGTCGTTGGTGGCCATGTCGAGCACCTGCTGCTCGGGGCCGCCGGTGCTGGGCGACAGCTCGACGATCTCCGAGGTCGTCTGCTCCAGCCGGAATCGGCTGGACTTGACGTAGTCGAAGATCAGGTTGCGGGCGATGGTGACGAACCAGGCCCCGATGTCGCGGCCCTGATAGCTGACCGAGGAGATCCGGCGCAGGGCCCGGACGAAGGTCTCCTGGGTCACGTCCTCGGCGAAGGACCGGTCGCCCATCCGGAACAGCACGTACCGGTAGACGACGTCGTGGTAGCGCTCGTAGAGCTCGCCGAACGCGGCCACGTCGCCGGCCTGGCAGGCCTCGACCAGCGCCCAGGAGCTGTTCGCGTCCTCGACGGCACGGGCGGCCTCGTCGGCCGGGTCGGCCTCCGGGCGCTGCAGCTCCTGCGAGATCTGCGGTGCCCGTCGTGGCATCGGCATGTCCTGCTCGGTACGGCCCGGCGGACCCGACCGGGTGGTCCGGCCGTCGGGGCGGTGTAGCGCGGGGCCTGCGGGGTACGTGGGGGGAGCGTCGACCAGGGGAGCGGACGCGATCGGCCCCGTCGGCTGGGACGGCGCAGAGGTCGCTGAAGTCACGGACACCTCCCCGTCCGGCTGGGGGCGGACGGTGTCGGGTCTGTCCTGGCCGGGTTCGGGGGCCCGGGGCGGACGGACGGTCTCGGGGATGGTCTCGGAGCGCTGCTGTCGGAGCAGCCGGTGCGGTCGCGTCGGCCGGGTCATGGATCCCGGGGGGTCGGACGGGGTACGGCTCGGCGGGCGACCCGGCGGGCGGGGACCGCCGGCGCGTCCCGCGCGGCGCGGCACGGTGTGCGCCGTGGCGCGCTGGCGTCGAGCTGCATGCCACTCCCTCGGGTGAGTCGCGCGACGAACCGGCGGTTCACGCGTTGAACTTCATGTAGCGGCGGAGCATAGACGTCTGTCGAGTGGCGCAGCGCACTCGCCGCCTCTCGTCGCGTGCCGTTCCGGCGAGCGGCCCGATACGCGCGGTGGACGAACCGTGCGCGAAGCGTGTCCGAATCGACACGTGGCGTACACAGCGGTGAACGGTCCCTCGGGACGCGACGGCCCCGGCCGGGTTTGGAACACTGGCCGTGACGCGTGCCGACGAGCCGACCCCGCCCCGACGGGGTCCGAGGATGGAGACCGCCGTGCCGAGTTCCGACCCCGCGCCGGGCCACCGTCCCGAGCGGCCCACCCACCTCGCCGACCTGGTGGCGCGCAACGCGTCCGAGCGCCCCGGGCACGACGCCGTCCGTGACCTGTCCGGCGCGGCACCGCTCACCCTGACCTGGTCGGCGTTCGACGCGGCGGTCTCCGCCGAGGCCGCCCGGCTGCGTGCGGCGGGTGTCCGCCACGGCGACCGGGTCGCGATCGGCCTGCCCGACGGGGCCCACTACTGCGTGGCGTTGTTCGGAGCATTGCGGGCCGACGCGGTCGTCGTACCGTTCGGCGCAGGCGCGGTGACCCGCGAGCTGGAGGTCGTGCTCGACCAGGCCCGGCCGGTCGCGGTCGTCGCCCGGCCCGACGACGCCGTCGCGGCCGGCTGCGCCGAGGGCGTCGGCGCGACGCTGCTGGGCCCCCCGGACCTTGCCGCCCCGGTCCCGGACGCCCCGGTCGACCGGGCCCCCGCCGACCCCGAGCGGATCGCGCTGGTCGTGTTCACCTCCGGCACCACCGGGCGTCCGCGCGGGGTGCGGCTGTCGCACCGCGCGCTGCTGGCCAACCGCGAGCAGGCGGGGGAGCTCCGCCCGGCACCGGTCAACGCGGTCGACCGGGTCCTGCTGGCACTGCCGCTGTTCCACGTCTACGGGCTCGCCGCCGGGCTGCTGCAGGTCTGCTGGACCGGCGCCACCGTCGTGCTGCCCGGCCGGTTCTCCCCGGAGCGGCTGGCCGAGGCGGTCGTGCAGGAGCGGGTCAGCGTGGTGGCCGGGGTGCCGTCGATGTTCCGGATGCTGCTCGACCTCGGGCCCGAGCGGCTGCGCGCCGCGATGGCAGGGGTGCGGCTGTGCACCTCCGGCGGCGCCCCGCTGCCCGCGAGCTGGCTCACGGACTTCCGCGCGGCGAGCGGGCTGGACCTGCACGAGGGCTACGGCCTCACCGAGGGCGGGCCCGTCGTCACCAGCAACGACCTGGGCCGCCCGGCCAAGCCGGGCTCGGTCGGCCGGCCGCTGCCCGGGGTGGAGCTGCGTCTGGTCGACCCCGCGGGGCAGCCGCTGCCGCAGCGCGACCCGGGGCCGGCACCGCGCGGCGAGGACCCGCTCGACGACCTCGACTACGACGACGACTCCGATCCCGCCGACGACACCGGCCTGATCGCGCTGCGCGGCCCCAACCTGTTCTCCGGCTACTGGCCTGACGGCTGCGGCGGCCCCGGCGAGGACGGCTGGTTCGTCACCGCCGACGTCGGCTACCTCGACGCCGACGGCGACCTGCACCTCGTCGACCGGTCCTCGGACCTGGTCATCGTCAACGGTTTCAACGTGTACCCGCGCGAGGTGGAACAGGTCGTCGCCGAGCTGGACGCGGTGGCCGAGGTCGCGGTCGTCGGGGTGCCCGACGACCGGACCGGCGCCGCGGTCAAGGCGGTCGTCGTGCCCGTCGCGGGCGCCGAGCTCACCGAGGAGGCGGTCGCCGAGCACTGCGCGGCCCGGCTCGCCCGGTTCAAGCGGCCCGCCGTCGTCGCGTTCGTCGACGAGCTGCCCCGCACCCCGACGGGCAAGATCGCCCGGAGGACACTGGCGAGGATGTGAGATGCGGGTACGACTGCTGACCCGGGTGGGCTGCCACCTGTGCGACGACGCCGCCGAGGTGCTGGCCCGGGTGTGCGCCGAGACGGGCACCGGCTGGGACACCGTCGACGTCGACTCCGACGACGAGCTGCGCGCCGAGTACGGCGACCAGGTGCCGGTGGTGCTGCTCGACGGCCGTGAGCACGACTCGTTCCGGGTCGACGAGGAGCGCCTGCGCGCGGACCTGGCCCGGCGGTGAGCCCGGCCCCGGACGGTCCGGTCCCGCCCGTCGAGGGTCCGGCCGGCGGGGGGACGGGGACGCTCCGCCCGCCGGCCCGTCCCGCGCCGCCCGCCCGCACCGCGCTGGCCGGGCTCGCCGCGGCCGCACTGGGTGTCGGCGCCGGGCAAGCGCTCGCGCTGCTGATCGCCCCGGCCGCCGGGCCGGTGAACGCCGTCGCCGAGCAGGTCGTGGCGCTCACCCCGCCCGCGCTGGCCGGTGCGGCGACGGTCGGGGCCGGGATCGGCAGCCGCTACACCGTCGTCGCCGGGGTGCTCGTGGTCCTGGCGCTCGCCGCGGCCGGTCTCGGGGCGCTGTCGCGCCGCTCGCCGTGGCCGGGTGCGTGGGGGCTCGCGGTGCTCGGGCTGGCGGGCGTGGTCGCCGCGGCGACGGCGTCGGGCGCCGGTCAGCTCGACATGGTCCCGGCGGGTGCCGCCGCGGTCGTCGCGGTGACGGTGTTCCGGAAGCTGCACGCGCTGGCGGCCCGGATCCCCGCCCCGACCGCGGACGGGACGCTGCCCGACGGGCGGCCGGTCCGGTCGTCGCTGACCCGCCGGCGGTTCCTGCGCACCACCGCGCTGGCGGGGGCGGGCGGGGTCGTGCTGGGCACCGGGGCCGCGGCCGCCGCGCCGCTGCTGCCCTCGGGCAGGATCGGGCCCGCACGCGACGCGCTCACCGCCCGGATCAGGATGCTCGCCGCGCAGGGCCGCATCGCGGCCGCACCGGCGCTGCCCGCGGGGGCACAGGTGCCCGGCGCGGCCGCGTTCACCACCGCCGTCGACGACTTCTACCGGATCGACACCGCGCTGCGGGTCCCGTCGGTCGACCCGGCGTCGTGGAGCCTGCGGGTGCACGGGCGGGTCGGGCGCGAGCTCACCCTCACCCTCGACGACCTGCTGGCCCGCCCGCTCGTCGAACGCTGGGTGACGATGGCGTGCGTCTCCAACGAGGTCGGCGGCGACCTCGTCTCCACCACCCGGTTCACCGGCGTCGAGCTCGCGCCACTGCTCGCGGCCGCCGCGCCCGACCCGGCCGCGGACCAGGCGCTGTCCACCTCCACCGACGGCTGGACGGCGGGCAGCCCGTCGTCGCTGCTGCTCGACCCCGCCCGCGGCGCGCTGCTCGCGGTCGCGATGGCCGGCCCGGACGGCCCGGTCGCGCTCCCGCCCGAGCACGGCTTCCCGGTGCGGATCGTCGTCCCCGGGCTCTACGGCTACGTCTCGGCCACCAAGTGGGTCACCGACATCGAGTTCACGACGTTCGGCGCGCGTGCCGACTACTGGCGCGCCCGCGGGTGGGCCCCGCCCGGACCGATGGAGACGGCCGCGCGGATCGAGTCGCCCGCCTCGTACGCGAGCGTGCCCGCCGGCCAGGTCGTGGTCACCGGCACCGCCTGGGCCGTTCCCCGGGGGATCCGGCGGGTCGAGGTCGGGGTGCAGGACGGCGGCGGGTCCGGGTCCTGGGTCACCGCCGAGCTCGCGCCGGTGCCCGCCGGCGGGGCGACCTGGCGGCAGTGGCGCGCCGAGCTGGACCTGCCGCCGGGCGGGTACACCCTGGTGTGCCGTGCCACCGACGGCGACGGCGTCGTCCAGACCGCCGAGCGCCGCTCCCCGCTGCCGGGGGCGGCGACCGGCTGGCCGACCCGCACGGTCACCGTGACCTGAGAGACACCGCCGAGCGGCGCCGACCTGGATCCCGGCAGGCCCGCTCCGCGCGGAGAGCTGTGTCACGAGCGGTCGTCAGGACTGCGTGACGGTGGTGTCGTGGGGAACGACGTGGCGGTCGTCGCACGACGAGCGGTTCCTGCCCGTCGATCACCGGTAGCTCCAGGTCAGGGGCGGGGTCGAGCACGGAGAGGACCAAGATCGCAACTTTGTGCGTGCCTTCACAAGCGGCTACCGTGGGTTCCCGTCGCCGGTCCCGGTGGCACGGTGCCCCCGCGGCGCCGAGGACGCCGGGTCTCGTCCGTCCGCAGCCCGTCCGGCCCGCCCGGCCGGTTCGCGGGCGTGCCGCGAGCACGCCGACGACCGGCCCCTGTACATCCCCGAACGGAGCACGCCCAGTCTCGATGACCGACCGCCCGCGGACAAGCCCCCGTGAGCAGGACGGCCAGCGGGACCCCGGCCGCCCGCCGACCGACGCCCGAGGAGGACGGCCCGTGACCCTGCCGCCCGAGTCCGGCGTCGCCGCGCCCGACGGCAACGGCGAGCGCCCCGCGCGCCCGGTGCCCGAGGCGACCGTGTCCCGGCTCGCGGTGTACCTGCGCGTGCTCGGTGAGCTGCGCGACGCGGGCGTCGAGACGGTGTCGTCCGAGGAGCTCGCCGGTGCCTCCGGGGTCAACTCGGCCAAGCTCCGCAAGGACCTGTCCTACCTGGGTTCCTACGGCGTGCGCGGCGTCGGTTACGACGTCGCCTCGCTGCAGGGTCGGCTGCAGGGTGAGCTGGGCATGGACCAGCGGCAGTCGGTCGCCCTGGTCGGCGTCGGCAACCTGGGGCACGCCCTGGCCGGCTACTCCGGCTTCGCGGGTCGCGGCTTCCCGGTCAGCACCCTGTTCGACGTCGACGACGACCTCGTCGGCAGCGAGATCAACGGCATCCGGGTGCGGCACGCGCGCGAGATCCCCGAGGTGTGCGCCGGGGGCGGCGTCACCATCGGGATGATCGCGACGCCGGGACCGGCTGCCCAGAAGGTCTGCGACCTGCTCGTGGCGGCGGGTGTGCAGTCCATCCTCAACTTCGCTCCGGTGCTGCTCACGGTCCCGGACGACGTCGAGGTCCGCAAGGTCGACCTGTCGGTCGAGCTGCAGGTCCTCGCGTTCCACGTGGCGCGACGGCACACCGGTGCCGCCGCGGTGACGGACAAGACGAACGAATCGGTGGTGTCGTAGAGCCATGAGCGTCCTCGTGGTCGGCCTGTCGCACCGCAGCGCGCCGGTCGAGGTGCTGGAGCGCCTCGCGGTCGCTCCGGGTGACGTGCCCAAGCTGCTCGAGGAGATGCTCGACCGCTCGCACGTGGAGGAGGCGGTCGTCCTCTCCACGTGCAACCGGATCGAGATCTGCGCGGTCGTGGACGCGTTCCACGGCGGCCTCGGCGACGTCACCGACGTCCTCGGTGCCCATGCCGGGTTCCCGATCGGCGAGCTGTCCGAGCACCTGTTCGTGCACTACGCGGGTTCGGCGGTCCAGCACCTGTTCGCGCTGGCGGCGGGCCTGGACTCGATGGTGGTCGGCGAGTCGCAGATCCTCGGCCAGTTGCGCGGGGCCTACGCGGCCGCGGACACCGCGGGCGCCGTCGGCAAGGTCCTGCACGAGCTGGTGCAGCAGGCGCTGCGGGTCGGCAAGCGGGTGCACGCCGGGACCGGCATCGACGAGGCGGGTGCCTCGGTCGTGTCGGAGGCCCTGCGCGACGCCGACCGCGAGCTCGGCGGGGACGGTCTGGCCGGGCGCCGCGCCGTCATCGTCGGGGCGGGTGCGATGGGCGCGCTGGCCGCGGCCCACCTGCGTCGCGCCGGGGCGGGCGAGATCGTCGTGCTGAACCGGTCGGCCGAGCGCGGCGAGCGGCTCGTCGAGAAGATCCTGGAGCACGCCGACCCGGGCACCACGGCGCGCTTCGCGGTGATGGACGACCTGGCCGCCGAGCTGCACGACGCGGACCTGCTGCTGGCCTGTACCGGCGCGATCGGCCACGTCGTCGACGTCGAGCCGGTCGCGCAGGCGCTCAGCGGCCGCACCTCGCCCCTGGTCGTGTGCGACCTGGGCCTGCCGCGCGACGTCGACCCGGCCGTCGGCGAGCTGTCCGGCGTGCGCATGGTCGACCTGATCACCCTGCAACGTCGGCTGCTCGACGTCGCCGACGGCGGCTCGGTCGCCGCGGCCCAGCGGATGGTCGACGCCGAGGCCCAGCAGTACCTGGCCGGGCAGCGCTCGGCCGAGGTCACGCCGACGGTCACCGCGCTGCGCCGGCGCGCCTCGGAGGTCGTCGACGCCGAGCTGCTGCGCCTCGACTCGCGGCTGCCCGATCTGGACGCCCGGGTCCGCGAGGAGCTCTCCCGCACCGTGCGCCGGGTCGTCGACAAGCTGCTGCACACCCCCACCGTCCAGGTGAAGCGTCTGGCCGAGGGCCCGGACGGGGACAGCTACGCCGCGGCGCTGCGCACCCTGTTCGAGCTCGACCCGCAGGCCGCCGCCGCGGTCGCCGCCCCGGTCCGTGGCGCCGACGCCAGCGTCGACGGCGGCGACGTCGCCGCCGCCCTGCGCTTCAGCGACCCCGCCGTGCCGTTCGACGTCACCCCGTCGATCGGGTCCCGTCCCCCGGAGCAGATCTCGTGAGCGTCCTGAAGATCGGCACCCGGCCGTCGAAGCTGGCGGTCGCGCAGTCCACCACCGTGGCCGACCGGCTCGTCGCCGCCGGCCACCCGTGCGAGCTGGTCACCATCTCGACCAGCGGTGACCGCTCGTCGGCGCCGATCCCGCAGATCGGGGTGGGGGTGTTCGTCTCGCAGCTGCGCGACGCGCTCTACGCCGGCGAGATCGACGTGGCCGTGCACTCGTACAAGGACCTGCCGAGCGCGCAGCCCGAGGGGCTGACGATCGCGGCGGTCCCCGAGCGCGAGGACGTCCGCGACGCGCTGGTCACCGGCGGTCGGGTGCTCGGCGAGCTGGGCCGTGGTGCCCGGGTCGGGACGGGGTCCCCGCGCCGGACCGTGCAGCTGCACGCGCTCGGCCTGGGGCTGGAGGTGCTGCCGATCCGCGGGAACGTGGACACCCGGATCGGGAAGGTGCGGTCCGGCGAGCTGGACGCGGTGGTCGTGGCCGCCGCCGGGCTGCGCAGGCTGGGCCGCGTCGACGAGGCGGACGAGCTGATCGACCCGCTGCAGATGCTGCCCGCCCCGGCCCAGGGCGCGCTGGCGATCGAGTGCCGCACCGCCGACACCGACCTGGTGACGGCGCTGGCCGCGGTGCTGGACGACAGAGGGGTGCGCTTCGCCGTCACCGCCGAGCGTGCGGTGCTGGCGGGGCTGGAGGCCGAGTGCACGACCCCCGTCGGCGCGCTCGCCGAGGTCGTCTCCGACCTCGACGACGACGGCCGCGCGGTCGACCGGCTGTCGCTGCGCGGCGCGCTGGGGATCGGGGACATCGCGGGGGGCGACGTGGTGCGCGCCTCCGCCACCGGAGACATGGACGACGCAGAGAAGATCGGGGCCGCGGTCGCCCTCGAGCTTCTCGACCTGGGAGCCGAGGACCTGCGCCCCGCAGGTCCCGGTGGTCCCGCCAACCGCTGATTCGGGAGTTTCTTCAATGACAGGACCTGCCAACACCTCGGGGCGGATCGCCTTCGTGGGCAGCGGACCGGGGGACCCGGCGCTGCTCACCGTGCGTGCCCGGGACGTGCTCGCCGGCTCGCCGCTGGTCATCACCGACCCGGACGTGCCCGAGGGCATCCTCGCCCTGGCCGCGGACGGCGCCGAGGTGCGCCCGGCCGTCGGGCAGCCCGCCGACATCGCGAGCGACCTGCTCAGCGAGGCCGGCCAGGGCCGCTCGGTGGCCCGGCTGGTCTCCGGTGACCCGCTGACCAACGACGCCGTCGTCGCCGAGGCGATGGCCGTGTCCGCCTCGGGCACGCCGTTCGACGTGGTTCCGGGCGTCCCGTCCTCGACCGCGGTCCCGGCCTACGCCGGTGTCGCGCTCGGGTCGGCGCACGTCGAGGCCGACGTCCGCGCGGGCGTCGACTGGGCCGCGCTGGCCGCGAGCCCGGGTCCGGTCGTGCTGCACGCGACGAGCGCGCTGCTCGGCGACGTCGCCGCCGGTCTGACCGCCCAGGGTGTCCCGGACGAGACGCCGGTCGCGATCACCGCGGGCGGCACCACCTCCACCCAGCGGACCATCTCGTCGTCGGTCGGGCGGATCGCCGCCGACGGCGGTGACCTGGAGGGCGCGCTCGTCCTCACCGTCGGCGAGGCCGCCGGTCGCCGTGGCGAGCTGTCCTGGTGGGAGTCGCGCGCGCTCTACGGCTGGCGGGTCCTGGTGCCGCGCACCAAGGACCAGGCCGGCGTGATGAGCGAGCGGCTGCGGATGCACGGCGCCATCCCGGAGGAGGTGCCGACGATCGCCGTCGAGCCGCCCCGGTCGCCCGCGCAGATGGAGCGCTCGGTCAAGGGCCTGGTCGACGGCCGCTACCAGTGGGTCGTGTTCACCTCGACCAACGCGGTCAAGGCCGTCTGGGAGAAGTTCGGTGAGTTCGGCCTCGACGCCCGCGCCTTCTCCGGCGTGAAGATCGCCTGCGTCGGCCGCTCGACCGCGGAGAAGGTCCGCGAGTTCGGCATCGAGCCCGAGCTCGTCCCCGACATCGACGAGGCCCAGTCCTCGACGTCCGAGGGCCTGCTGGACATCTTCCCGCCGCACGACGACGTCCTCGACCCGGTCGACCGGGTACTGCTCCCGCGCGCCGACATCGCCACCGAGACGCTGTCGGCCGGGCTGCAGGAGCGCGGCTGGGAGGTCGACGACGTGACGGCCTACCGGACCGTCCGGGCCGCCCCGCCGCCCGCGCCGATCCGTGAGGCGATCAAGACCGGCGGCTTCGACGCGGTGTGCTTCACCTCGTCGTCGACGGTGCGGAACCTGGTCGGCATCGCCGGCAAGCCGCACGCCCGGACCCTGGTGGCCTGCATCGGCCCGGCCACCGCGGAGACCGCGCGCGAGTTCGGCCTGCGGGTCGACGTGCAGCCCGAGGAGTCCCGCGTCCCGACCCTGGTCGACGCGCTGGCCAGCCACACCGCGAAGCTTCGCGCCGAGGGCAACCTGCCGCCGCCGAAGAAGGTGAAGGCGCGCCGCCGCTGAGCGGAGCGAAGGGCGCATCGGCACTGCCGCTGAGCGGAGCGAAGGGCGCATCGGCACTGCCGCTGAGCGGAGCGAAGGGCGCATCGGCACTGCCGCTGAACCGTCCCCGTCCGGCCCCGTACCGCCTCCCCGAGGTGGTGCGGGGCCGACGTGTGTCCGGGGCGGTCGTAGCCTGGTCCGCATGGGTTTTCCGGCGCAGCGTCCCCGACGGTTGCGGACCACCCCCGCGATGCGGCGGCTGGTCTCCGAGACCGAGGTCCGTCCGCGGCAGCTGGTACTGCCGATGTTCGTCCGTGAGGGCGCGACGGAGCCGGTCCCGATCGGCTCGATGCCCGGGGTCGTGCAGCACACCCGCGACTCGCTGCGCAAGGCGGCCGCGGAGGCGGCGGCCGCGGGCGTCGGCGGCGTGATGCTGTTCGGCGTCCCCGAGCACCACGACGCGACCGGCTCCGGCGCCGTCGACCCGGACGGCATCCTCAACGTCGGCCTGCGCGACGTGCGCTCCGAGGTCGGCGACGACCTGGTCGTGATGTCCGACCTGTGCCTCGACGAGTTCACCGACCACGGCCACTGCGGCGTGCTGGACGCCGAGGGCGGCGTCGACAACGACGCGACGCTGGAGATCTACGCGCGGATGGGTGTGGAGCAGGCCCGCGCGGGCGCCCACCTGGTCGGGCCCAGCGGCATGATGGACGGCCAGGTCGGCGTCATCCGCGCCGCGCTCGACGAGGCCGGGTTCACCGACACCGGCATCCTCGCCTACACCGTGAAGTACGCCTCGGCGTTCTACGGCCCGTTCCGCGAGGCGGTGAACTCGCAGCTCACGGGCGACCGCAAGACCTACCAGCAGGACGGCGGCAACGCGCGTGAGGCCCTGCGCGAGCTCGCGCTCGACCTCGACGAGGGCGCCGACATGGTGATGGTCAAGCCCGCCCTGGCCTACCTCGACATCCTGGCCCGGGTGGCCGACGTCGCCGACGTGCCCGTCGCGGCGTACCAGATCTCCGGTGAGTACGCGATGGTCGAGGCCGCCGTCGCCCGGGGCTGGCTCGAGCGCGAGCGGACCATCATGGAGACGCTGACCTCGATCCGCCGCGCCGGTGCGGACGTGATCCTGACCTACTGGGCCACCGAGGTCGCGTCCTGGCTCGACCGGGGCTGATCCCGCCACCGTCGGGACGGTTTCTGCTCGCGCGGCGGAGGGCGTGTCCGCCGTGGGCGGCCCTGGCGGGGCCAGGGCGTCCGATGAAGAGTGAATCGCGCCGTCGGGTACCGCCGAACGTGGCAAACCGGACACCGGCACGGCTACCGTGAACGTTGTGAACAGTGACCCCGGACAGCACGACGCCCCGCAGTAC
This sequence comes from Pseudonocardia sp. EV170527-09, assembly GCF_008369905.1. Classification (NCBI taxonomy): domain Bacteria; kingdom Bacillati; phylum Actinomycetota; class Actinomycetes; order Pseudonocardiales; family Pseudonocardiaceae; genus Pseudonocardia; species Pseudonocardia sp. EV170527-09. The sequence goes on along the minus strand of NZ_VRMC01000007.1, from coordinate 66,867 downwards.
TACCGGCCCGGGCCGTCGACGGGCCGCTACCCGCAGTACCCGCAGAACCCCTACCCGAACGGCTGGCACGGCGGCTCCACGCCGCCGCCGTCGCCGCAGCAGGCACCCGCCGCGCCGGCACCGCAGCCGGGGCAGGGCCCGCAGTGGAACACCACGTCGGGCTGGGGGCCACCCCCGGCGGGTCTCGGCAGCGAGCCGCAGGGCCGTCCGGCCCGGCCTCGTCAGGTCGTGACCGCGCTCGTCGCGTTGATCGCGGCGGCGGTGCCGTTCGTGGTCACCGGCATCGGGTCGCTGTTCGTGACCGTCAACGAGTCACTGCTGAACGACTCCGGCATCCCGCGAGGGGAGTTCGACGCCGCGCTGGCCGCGTCCGGGATGACGATGGCCCAGTTCGGCCAGGCGGTGCGGGTCATGGGCGTGGTCTTCCTGGTGCTGGCACTGGTCTGGATCGCGCTGGCGGTCGCCGCGTTCCTCGGTGCCGCCGGGGCGCGGATCGCGCTGATCGTGCTGCTCGTGCTCTACGGGGTCCCACTACTGCTGATCATGTTGATCGGCGGACAGCCCCTGTTCGCGGTGCTGGTCGTCGGCGTCGCCGCTGCCGGGGTCGCGCTGCTGTTCGGCCGCCCGGCGAAGGAGTGGTACGCCGCCCGCAAGCTCGGGGCCGCGAGCCGGTCCTGACACCGGCTGCGAGACTGGGCCCGTGAGCACCGGAAGCGCAGGGACCACCGTGAGCAACCCGGAACCGAAGGAGTCGGCCCGCCTCTTCGAGCGGGCGACCGAGCTGATCCCCGGCGGGGTGAACTCCCCGGTGCGGGCGTTCACCTCGGTCGGCGGCACCCCGCGGTTCATGGTCTCGGGCGAGGGCTGCCGCCTCACCGACGCCGACGGCGCCACCTACGTCGACCTCGTCTCCTCCTGGGGGCCGATGATCCTGGGGCACGCGCACCCGGCCGTCGTCGAGGCGGTGCGGTCCGCGGCGTCGCAGGGGCTGTCGTTCGGCACCCCGACCCCGGGCGAGATCGATCTCGCCGCCGAGATCGTCGACCGCACCCCGGTCGAGCAGGTCCGACTGGTCAACTCGGGCACCGAGGCGACGATGAGCGCCATCCGGCTCGCCCGCGGCATCACCGGTCGCACGGTGATCGTGAAGTTCTCCGGCTGCTACCACGGCCACGTGGACGCGCTGCTCGCCGACGCGGGCTCCGGCATCGCCACCCTCGGCCTGCCGACCAGCCCGGGCGTCACCGGCGCCCAGGCCGCCGACACCGTGGTGCTGCCCTACAACGACCTCGACGCCGTCCGCGCCGTGTTCGAGCAGCGCGGCCCGGAGATCGCCTGCGTGATCACCGAGGCCGCCGCCGGGAACATGGGTGTCGTCCCGCCGGTCCCCGGGTTCAACGCGGCGCTGCGCGACCTCGCGCACGCGCACGGCGCGCTGCTGGTGATCGACGAGGTCATGACCGGCTTCCGGGCCTCGCGTCAGGGCTGGTTCGGCTGCGACGGCGTCGCCGGGGACCTCTACACCTTCGGCAAGGTCATGTCCGGCGGCCTGCCCGCCGCCGCGTTCGGCGGGTCCGCCGAGCACATGTCGTACTTGGCCCCGGCCGGGCCGGTCTACCAGGCGGGCACGCTCGCCGGGAACCCCGTCGCCGTCGCCGCCGGGCTCACCACGCTGCGCCACGCCGACGAGGCCGTCTACGCCACCCTGGCGGCCAACGCCGACCGGATCGGCGCGATGGTGACCGCGGCGCTGGACCGGGAGGGCGTCGCCCACACGATCCAGTACGCGGGCACCATGTTCTCCCCGTTCTTCACCGCCGACCCGGTCACCGACTACGCGGGCGCCAAGGCCGCCGAGACCTGGCGCTACCCGGCGTTCTTCCACGCCATGCTCGACCACGGGGTCTACCTGCCGCCCAGCGCCTTCGAGGGCTGGTTCGTCTCCACCGCGCTGGACGACGAGGCCTTCGAGCGGATCGAGACCGGCCTCGCCGCCGCCGCGGGCGCCGCGGCCGCCGCCACCCGACCGGACGGGGTCTGACCATGGGTGACCGGACCAGCCCGCCCGCGTCGGGACCGGTGACCGTGGTGCACGTGCTGCGCCACGGCGAGGTGCACAACCCCGAGGGCGTCCTCTACGGCCGCATCCCCGGCTACCACCTGTCCGACCACGGCCGGGCCCAGGCCAAGACCGTCGCCGCGTACCTGGACGGCAACGACGTCGCCGCCGTCGTCGCGTCGCCGCTGCAGCGCGCCCAGGAGACCGCCCGCCCGATCGCGGACGCCCACGGCGTCGACATCCACACCGACGAGGGACTGATCGAGTCCGGCAACCTCTTCGAGGGCAAGCGGTTCGGCGTCGGCGACGGCGCGCTCAAACGCCCGCAGGTGTGGCGGCTGCTGCGTGACCCGTTCACCCCGTCCTGGGGCGAGCCCTACCTGGCGATCGCGCACCGGATGCTCGGCGCCGTGCACGCCGCACGGGCGCTCGCCCCCGGCCGCGAGGTCGTGTGCGTGTCGCACCAGCTGCCGATCTGGACGCTGCGCCGCTACCTGATGGGCCAGCGGCTCTGGCACGACCCGCGCCGCCGCCAGTGCGCGCTCGCCTCGTTGACCAGCATCGAGTTCACCGGCACCCGGATGACCGGGCTGCGCTACGCCGAGCCGGCCGGCCCGAGCGGCGCGATGGTGACCGGCGCATGAGCCGCCTGCTGCCGGCCCTGCTGGGGCTGCTGCTGCTCGTCGCCGGCTGCGGTGTCGGCCGCGACGCCGCGGGCGGGGGACCGGGCCAGGACTTCCAGTTCGTCGCCCCGGGCGGCCAGGTGCGCATCACCTACGACCCGCCGGAGAGCCGTCAGACGATCACCGACCTGCGTGGCGAGAGTCTGCTGCGCGAGGGCACCCAGGTCGGCATCGGCGACTTCCCCGACACGGTGCGGGTCATCAACATCTGGGGCTCCTGGTGCGGCCCGTGCCGGACCGAGGCCCCCGAGCTGCAGGCGGTGGCCGAGGCGGCGAAGGGCAAGGCCGTCGTCCTCGGGATCGACGTCCGCGACGACCGGCAGGCCGCCCTGGACTTCGTCACCGACCGCGGCATCACCTACGACTCGATCTACGACGCGCCCGGCCGCACCCTGGCCCGGCTCGACGGCTACCCGCGCAACGTCGTCCCCTCGACGATCGTGCTCGACCGCGACTCCCGGGTGGCCGCGGTGTTCCTGGTCCCGGTCGGAAGCTCCGACCTGCTGCCGCTCATCACCCGGCTGGCCGCCGAGCCGCGGGCCGGTTCGTCCCGCTGACCCCGGGTGACCGGCCGGTCGCGCGCCGCCCGGTGAACTACACGCTGTAGAACCCGCCGCGCGGCACCCCGAGCAGGGCTTCTACCCTGGGATGCGATGGACGCGACGACGACGCTGGCGATCTCGGGGCCGCTGCTGCTCGCAGTGCTGGTCTCGGTCGCCGCGGGCCTGGTGAGCTTCGCCTCGCCCTGCGTCGTCCCACTGGTCCCGGGCTACCTCGCCTACCTCGCCGGGCTCGTCGGTGCGCAGTCCCCGCCGGTCACCCCGGCCGAGGCGGGCGACCGCGCCGCCGCCCGCCGGGGCGGGACCGCGACCGCGCCCCGGGACGGCGGGCAGGGTGGCGCCGTGACCGCCGCCGTCGCACCGGCCCGGGACGACGGCCGCTGGCGGGTCGCCGGGGCCGCGCTGCTGTTCGTCGGTGGGTTCACCGTCGTGTTCGGCGCGATCATGGTCGGCGTCGTGTGGCTGTCCGACGTCCTCATCGACAACGAGGCGCTGCTGCAGCGCATCGGCGGCGTCGTGATGATCGTGATGGGGCTGGCGTTCGCCGGGGCCATCCCCGCGCTGCAGCGCGAGTACCGCTCGCACTGGACGCCGCGGGTCGGCCTCGCGGGCGCCCCGCTGCTGGGCGCGGTGTTCGGCCTGGGCTGGGTGCCCTGCATCGGACCGACGCTGGCCGGGGTCGTCGCCGTCGCCGCGGGCACCGGGGGCGGCTCGGTGCGCGGGATCGTGCTGATCCTGGCCTACTGCGCGGGGCTCGGGATCCCGTTCGTGGTGATCGCGCTGGGTGCGACCCGGGCGGTGCGTGCGCTGGGCTGGCTGCGCCGCCACACCCGGGCGGTGCAGATCGCCGGGGGAGCGCTGCTGGTCGCGGTCGGGGCGCTGCTGGTGTCCGGTCTGTGGTCCCAGTGGCTGGTCGCGCTGCAGGTCTCGATCGCCGGATTCACCCCGCCGATCTGATGAGCTCCCCGCCGCAGGCCCCGCCGCAGCCGTCCGTGTCGACACCGGACGGCGGACCGCCGTCGTCGCAGCGGCCCGGGCCGCTGGTCCGCGCGCTGGCGTTCCTGCGCAACACATGGCGCGGGCTGACCAGCATGCGCACCGCGCTGGTGCTCCTGTTCCTGCTCGCGCTGGCGGCGATGCCCGGTGCCCTGCTGCCGCAGCGCTCGCTGAACGCGTTCCTCGTGGACGACTTCTACCGCGACAACCCGACCATCGCGCCGGTGATCGACGCGGTCGGTGGGTTCGAGGTGTTCGCGAGCCCGTGGTTCGCCGCCATCTACCTGCTGCTGATGATCTCGCTGGTCGGCTGCGTGTTCCCGCGCACCGGCGAGTACCTGCGCTCGGTCCGCCAGCCCCCGGTGATGACCCCGCGCAACCTGGCGCGGCTGCCGCACCACGCCGAGGGCGACACCACCGCTGGCGTCGACGACGAGCTGGCCAGGGCCCGGCGGCTGCTGCGCGGCTGGCGCACCGTGGAGCGCACCGAGGACGACGGTTCCCGCACGATCTCGGCGGAGAAGGGGTTCTTGCGCGAGACCGGCAACCTCGTGTTCCACCTCAGCCTGATCGGCATCCTGCTCGGTCTCGCGGGCGGGAAGATGTACGGCTACGAGGGCGACGTCATCGTGCGCGCCGACGGCAGCGAGTTCTGCAACAGCTCGATCCTCGGCTACGACAGCTTCCGCGCCGGGCTGCGCGTCGACGGCACCGACCTCAACGACTTCTGCGTGAAGGTCGACCGGTTCGACGGCACCTGGCTGCCGAACGGCCAGCCGTCGACCTTCGGTGCCTCGGTGGGGTACCAGACCGGGCAGGACGTCCGTGACGGCGTCAGCACCTGGCGTCCCGACGAGATCGCGGTCAACCACCCACTGCGCACCGACGGCGACCGCGTCTACCTGACCGGATACGGCTACGCCCCGGAGTTCACGGTGACCTGGCCGGACGGGCAGAGCCGCACCGGCGAGGTCCAGTGGCGTCCGGTCGACCAGTCCGGCACCCAGCTGTCGGAGGGGGCGACGAAGTTCGAGCGCCCCGGCATCACCGACCCGGAGCAGCGGCGCACCACGCAGATCGCCGTCACCGGGACGTTCGCGCCGACCGGCGCGGTCGACCCCGAGGGCAGGCTGGTGTCGGTGCACCCGGACCTGCGGTCGCCGACCGCCGACGTCGACGTGCTCCTCGGCGACCTCGGCATCGACGACGGCCGCGGCCAGTCGATCTTCAGCGTCGACCAGAGCAAGATCGACGACGGCGAGCTGCGCTCCGTCGCCACCGCGCGGCTCGGGATCGGCGACACCACCCGGCTGCCGGACGGCACGGTCGTCCGGTTCGACGGCGTCACCCCGTGGGTGAACCTGCAGGTGGGCCACGACCCCGGCCAGTCCTGGGTGCTGGTCGCGGCGGTGCTGATGGTCGGCGGCCTCGCGCTGTCGCTGTCGGTCACGCGTCGCCGGTTCTGGGTGCGGGTGACCCCGCGCGACGGCGAGGGCGCGCGCATCGCCCTCGGTGGTCTGGCCCGGACCGACCGGGCAGGCTACGGCGAGGAGTTCGACCGGCTCGCGACCGAGCTGCTCGACCCGACGGACAAGAAGGACGGTTAACCGGAGATGCTCGTCGACCCGATCACCGCGATGTGGAGCGACCGCCTGTTCCAGGCGACGCTCGTCGTGCTGCTGCTGGCGCTGGTGTTCGCGTCGCTGGAGTACGCGGCCCGCCGCGTCGCCAGGGCCTCTGCCCGGCACGCGGAGCCCGCCCCGGTCGGGGCCGGGTCCACGGCGGTCGCCGCGCCCGAGGAGCCCCCGTCCGACGACGGCCGCCGCTCCCGCGCCGACCGCTACGGCCGGATCGGCATCTCGCTGATGGTGCTGGCGTTCCTGACCCACCTCGGGTCGATCGTGCTGCGCGGCTTCGCCGCCTACCGGTGGCCGCTGGGCAACATGTACGAGTTCACCTCGGCGCTGTGCCTGATGGCCGTCGGGGCGTGGCTGGTGCTCGTGCGCCGGCACCCGGGGTTGCGCCCGGCCGGGGTGTTCGTGCTGACGCCGGTCGTACTGCTGATGTTCGTCACCGGCACCGTGCTCTATCTCGACGCGGCGCCGGTCGTCCCGGCCCTGCAGTCGTACTGGATCATCATCCACGTCACGACGATCACGCTGGCCTCCGGCCTGCTGCTCGTCCCCGGTGTGGCGAGCCTGCTGTTCCTGGTCAAGCGGAACGGGAAGCCGACGTCGTGGGCCGCGAAGCTGCCGTCGGCGGAGTCGCTCGACCGGCTGGCGTACCGCGTGACGGTGCTCGCGTTCCCGCTCTACACCTTCGGGATCATCACCGGCGCGGTGTGGGCCGAGGCGGCCTGGGGCCGGTTCTGGGGCTGGGACCCGAAGGAGACCGTGGCCTTCGTCGCGTGGGTGCTCTACGCCGCCTACCTGCACGCCCGGGCCACCGCGGGGTGGAAGAACTCCGGTGCCGCGGCGTGGATCAACACGGCGGGCTTCGCCACGATCGTGTTCAACCTGTTCTTCATCAACATGGTGGTCGCCGGGTTGCACTCGTACGCGGGGGTGTGAGGCGCCTCGACCACCGGGTTCCGCCCGGCTACCGTCGTTTCCCGTGAGTGAGAACGGTTCCGGCGAGCAGCCCGACGGGTCGGTGGGCCGCTACGTGCGGGAGCGCTGGGCCACGACGGAGTCCCCCGGCCGGTCGTTCGGACGGCGCAGGCGGACCGGCGGTGACGACGCTGCGGAGCCGGTCGCCGAGCCCGGCGACACGCCGCCGCGGACCCCGACGGCCGCCGAGCGCGCCGCGTCGGCGCCCGCCCCGGGTCGTGCGGCCATCGGGACGCAGACCCCGCCGGCGGGCTCGGCGTGGGGCAGCGAGCTGCCCGAGATCGACGACGACCTGGTCGACGAGATCGACCCGTCCACCCCGCCACACGGGATGGACCTGTCCGCCCTGCGCGAGACCCCGCGCCCGACCTCCTCCGCCGGCACCGCGGCGGCCGTGGACGCCGAGGAGGAGCCCGCCCAGGCCTCCGCGGGCGACCCCCGGCACCGGCGCGACGACGCCTCCCCGGACCCGGGCGTGCACGACCACGGCCCCGACGACACCGGCCTCTACCGGGCCGGGGGCACCGAATCCGAGCCGTGGTGGGCGGTGCCCGCCTCCACGATGCCCGACGACGACCCCGACGCGGACCTCATCTGGCGTGCCGACCGGCCCGCGGGGCGCACGACCGCCGAGGCCGGCGACCGCGCCACGGCGTCCGGGGACGACTCCGCGCCCGACTCCCCGGTGCGCTCCTCGGCTGCCGCGCCCGACTCCCCGGACCGCTCGTCGGTCGCCGCATACGACTCCTCGGACCGCTCCGTGCCCGGCGGGTACGACGAGCCGGTCGTGCCCGCCGCCGTGGCGCACCCGGAGCCCACGGGCCGGTCACACCCTGGTCCCACGGCTCCGGCGCCCACGGGTCCTGCGGGTCCGGGGCCCGCGGACCCCGCGGAGAGCAGTGGCCGCGTGGCGCGGGGCGGGTATCAGCCGTACGCCGAGCCGGCCGCCTCCGGACGTGGTGCCGCGGCTCCCGCCGAGGGGACACGGGAGCCCGCCGGAGCCGCCCCGACGCCCCCCGCCCGGCCCGGGCCCCCACGGACGGACCGTTCCCGTGACGACCGGTCCCGCGACGACCGCCGCCCCCGCCAGACGGACCGTCCCTGGCGCGCGGCGTGGGACGACGAGTCCGCGGAGACCGGACCCCAGCGCACCCTCACCCCGCCGCGCGGCCGCCCGCAGACGGGGGTGAAGCGGCCCCGCTGGACGGCCCCCGAGGCGATCGAGGCCCGGGCCGCCCAGCATCGCCGCAGCGACGAGCCGCACGGCGGGCTGGACCTCGCGCCGTCGCGCATGGGGCACGGCGGCGCGGGGCGTCCGCCGACGAGCGGATGGCGTCGCTGGGTCTACGTCCTCACCGGCGGTCTGGTGAACCCGGGGGAGAGCCCCGCGGAGCTGCACCGGCGCGACCTCGTGGCCCGCGCGAACCGCCCGCTGATCAGCTCGCACAAGATCGCGATGCTGAGCCTCAAGGGCGGGGTCGGGAAGACGACGGTCACCGCGACCCTCGGGGCGACGTTCGCGTCGCACCGTGGCGACCGGGTGGTGGCCGTCGACGCCAACCCCGACCGCGGGACGCTGAGCCAGAAGATCCCGTTGGAGACCACCGCGACCGTCCGCCACCTGCTGCGCGACGCCGACCGGGTCCGCCGCTACAGCGACGTCCGGGCCTACACCTCACAGGGTGTGTCCCGGCTCGAGGTGCTCGCCAGCGAGCAGGACCCGGCGGTGTCGGAGGCGTTCAGCGAGGACGACTACCGGCGCGCGGTCGACCTGCTGGAGCACTTCTACAACCTCGTCCTCACCGACTGCGGCACCGGCCTGATGCACTCCGCGATGTACGGCGTGCTGGGGATGGCCGACCAGATCGTCGTCGTGTCGTCGGGCTCGATCGACGGGGCCCGCAGCGCCTCGGCGACCCTGGACTGGCTCGACGCGCACGGCTACGGGGCGCTGGTGCGCAACGCCGTCGTCGTCATCAACACCGTCTACCGGCGGGGGACCGGTGGCGGGGTGGACCTCGACCGCGTCGCCGAGCACTTCTCGGGACGGTGCCGGGCCGTGGTCAAGGTGCCGTTCGACCCGCACCTGGAGGAGGGCGCGGAGATCGACCTGGACCGCCTGGAGGAGGCGACCCGCACGGCGTTGCTGGAGCTGGCGGCGGCCGTTGCCGACGGCTTCCCGGTCTGATCCCGGGCCACGGACGGGCCTGGCGACGCCCCATATGTGAGCGGAGACACCGAAGGGCGGTCCGCCCGGTCGGGAGGACCGCCCTTCGGTAAAGGCGTCTTGGGGGAGGTGCCGGCCGCGCGAACCCGCTCAGGGACGCTCGGGCGGGTCCTCCTGGTTGCGGACCTTCTCGTCGAGCTCACGCAGGAAGTCGGGGTCGTCGTCGGGGCCGGTCGCCCGTGGCTTCTCGGGCCGCTGGCCCGATGACCAGGGGAACTCCGCGCGCGGGATGCGGTCGGAGACCACCTGTTCGGACCGCAGGGTCCGCACGAGCAGCACCGCGACCACGGCCGCGCCGACGAGAAGGATCAGGAAGAACAACATCAGGCCACCTCCGCTGTCCAGCGTAGCGAAGGTGGCCTGACGTGCGGGTGAAGTCGAGACCCTCACCCCATGTGCGTGGTCCGGATCAGCGCAGGCCGCTGTTCGCCTCGCTGGTGAGGTCGGCCAGCAGGCCACGGACCTCGGACTCGCGGAACCGGCGGTGTCCGCCCGGCGTACGGATCGAGCCGATCCGCCCGGCCGATGCCCAGCGGGTCACGGTCTTGGGGTCGACGCGGAAGAGCGTGGCCACCTCACCCGGGGTGAGAAGTCGCTCGGGTGCCTGAGTCGGAGCTGCCATGGGGATCCTCCCGAAGTGCACGTGGAGTATGTGTCACGGTGCTCGCCGGAGGCATCCGGCCGGGTACCGCTCTCTCTTTCCGGGCCATCGTGACACCACAGACCCCGGGTACTCGAACGGTGTTGTGTGAGTAAAGGGTTCTTAAAGGGCAAAGCCGGTGAACGACTCGAACCGGACAGCTGGGGGCATCCGGGGAGGGACCGCCACCCGGCGGGGTGGCCGCGATCCGGACGTCCGTGCCGAGCCCGGGCGGAACCGGGCAGCCGCGGCCCGGTCGGTCCGGCCCGTACCCTGGTGGCCATGACGTCTCCGACCCCGCCGCAGGCCGCGGCGCGGGAGCGTGCCGGTGAGCCCGGGCTGGCCACCACGGTGGCGCTCTACACGCTCGCGCGGCTCGGTCTGCTCGCCGTGATGACGGTCGTCCTCGCGTTGATCGGCGTGCCGTGGCTCGTCGCGCTGCTCGTGGCGCTCGTCGTCGCACTGCCGCTGTCGATGGTGCTGTTCCGCGGGCTGCGGGAGCGGCTGGACCGGGCGATCGCCGCGTCGACGGCCCGCCGGTCGTCGGAGCGGGCGTCGCTGCGTGCCCAGCTGCGCGGCGACGTCGGCCCGCCGCCGACCCCGGTCGTACCCGCCGAGCCGGCGTCCCCGTCCACGTCGGCGACCGGAGCACCGTCCACCGCGTCTCCGTCTGGCGCTTCCCCGTCTGCCGCGTCGCAGTCGGTCGTTGACGGCCCGGGTGGCGCTGACGGCGCTGAGGCGTCCGCCGGGTCCGACCCGGCCCCGTCGGGAGCTGACGGCCCGGCCCGCTGACGGCCGGACGCCCCGGCCCACCGGCCGGTTGCGCTCCGACGTGTGGGCCCGCGGGCCCCTTCCCGCGACGGATCGCCCCGGTACGGCCGACCGCCGTACGCCGACGTCCCGACGGGGCGCGCCACGGTCGGGGGACGGATCGACCCGCCCACGGCGGTGCCGGGACCGGTCTCAGCCGAACGCGAGCCCGACCGCCACGGCCACGCCCCAGGCCAGCAGGAGCAGGCCGGTGTCCTTGAGGACGGGGATGAGTGCGGGGCCCTGTGCCCCGCCGAGCACGATCCGCACCGGCCGCACGGCCGCGGGCAGTGCGAGGAGCGCCAGCAGTACGCCGGGCCGGTCGAACGCGGCACCGACCGCGACGACGAACGGCACCAGTACCAGCGCGAGGTAGAGCATCCGGGTGCCGCGGTCCCCGAGTCGCACCGCGAGGGTGCGCTTGCCGACGACCCGGTCGCCCGGGATGTCCCGCAGGTTGTTCGCGACCAGCACGGCGCAGGTCAGCAGCCCGGCACCGACCGCGGCCCCGACGGCGACGGCGTCGACGCGCCCGGCCTGGGTCACCATGGTTCCCAGCACCGCGACCGGGCCGAAGAACACGAACACCGCGACCTCGCCGAGCCCGGCGTAGCCGTAGGGCCGCGATCCGCCGGTGTAGTACCAGGCCCCGACGATGCACAGGGCCCCGACGAGCAGCAGCCACCACTGACCCGAGATCGCCGTGAGCACCAGCCCGGCGACGGCCGCGATCCCGAAGCAGGCGAACGCCGCGGTCTTCACGGTGGCCGGCTCGGCGGCCCGGGAGCCGACCAGGCGCTGGGGGCCGACGCGCTCGTCGTCGGTGCCGCGGATGCCGTCGGAGTAGTCGTTGGCGAAGTTCACCCCCATCACCAGCGCGACCGCCACCAGGAGGGCGAGCAGTGCGGAGCCGGGAGCGACGGCGCCCGCGCCGAGCGCGGCGCCGGTCCCGACGAGGACGGGGGAGATCGCGGTGGGAAGGGTGCGCGGCCGCGCACCCTCGACCCACTCTGCCGTGGTGGCCACCCCGGAAACCTATCTCGCCGCGCCGCCGTCCCGCCGGAACCGTCCCACTCGCAGCCACACCCCTGGGCAGGTCGCCACACCCGCTGCAACGGGTGTGAGGACCGGCCCAGGGGTGTGGCTGCGGACCCGGGAGGTCAGGGGGTGCCGGAGGGTGCCCGTTGGGCCGAGCCGGGCGTCACGCGGGCGGCCTGGCTGGCGCCGTCGGGGACCTCGCTCGTGGGTGCTGGCGTGGGGGTGCCTGCCGGGGCCCCGCCGGCGGCCGGAGCCCCGGTGCCCGGCCGGCCCGCCCCGGAGGGCGACGGTGCCGGGGAGGCCGGAGCGGTGCCTGCCGGGGCGGAGGGGGTGGCCGGGGCCGGAGCAGGTGAGCCGGCCGCCCCGGCGGGTGCCGGGGAGGTCGCGGACCCGCCGGGCGCGGGGGAGGCCGCGGACCCGCCGGGCGCTGCCGGAGCAGCGGATCCGGCGGCCGTCGGAGCAGCGGTGCCGCCGGACGCGGCGGGAGCAGTGGTGCCGCCGGACGCGGCGGGAGCAGTGGTGCCGCCGGACGCGGTGGGAGCGGCGGAGCCACCGGGCGCAGCAGATCCACCAGGGGCAGCGGAGGCGCCGGGCGCGGACGGCGCAGCGGGCGTGGGCCCGGCGGCGGAGGAGCCGGACGGAGCGGGCGCGGCGGGCTCGGCCGGGGCGTCGCAGGTCGGGACGTCGCCCGGCAGCCCGGCGAACTCCGCCGTCGGGAGGTACTGGCCGTCGCCGATCCGGACGAACGCGCCCGAGGTGCACTGCACCGGCACCTCGGTGGCGTCGACGGCGATCCCGACCGACTCCGCGCCGGCCTCGGGCCGGGCGAGGATCTGCACGTCCGGAGCGCCCTCGGTGCGGATCGCGGACAGCCGCTGCGACCCGGTCCACAGGTAGTCGACCTGCACCTGCGAGTTGTCCTTCAGCCCCAGGACGTCCCAGAAGATGCCGTCGCCCAGGTCGATGCCCGCCGGGTTGGCGACCTTGCGGCCGAACTGGTCCTTGCCGCCGTTGTGCCCGTTGCGCGCGGCCGCGGCCTGCGGCACGCCCTGGGGCAGGTCCTTCCACATCTGGCGCTGGTTCGACGGGTTCCAGTAGTCGTCCTTGGTGTTCCACGGGCCGATGTCCCACACCGGGGCGATCGCGCAGCGGCCGTTGGGGGCGCAGACCTTCACCGAGTAGTCGGTCTTGCCGTTGGCCGAGAGCGCCCGACGCGACGGCAGCGCGACGAAGCGGTCCCGGTTGACGATCTTGTGGCCGTTCGCGGTGGTGCCGCCGACGAGCCCCTCGCGGGTCGCGAACACCGAGTAGCTGCGCGGAGCGGCTTCGGTGAGCGGCTCGCCCTCGGCGCCGGCGCTCGGCGTCGCGGTGAGGGTGACCTCCCGGACGGTCGGATCGGCCGCGCCGGTGGCGGTGAGGACCAGGCGTCCCTGCACCTCGGTGACGGCCTCCGGCAGCTCGGTGCGGGAGCCCTCGGCGGGGATCCACTCGGTCCAGCCGCCGCCTGCCCGCTTGCCCCGGACGTCGACCGACGCCGTCGAACCGGGAGGGGTGTCCGCGACCAGCCGGGAGTCGACCTCGCGGGTCGGGGTGTCCAGGGTGTGCGGCGCGAGGGTCAGCAGCCCGGTCGGGACGACCTCGGCCGGGTCCGGGGAGGACTCCGTGTCCCCCTCGTCCGCCGGGGCCCCGAAGGCCGTCGACCGGTCGAACCGGGCCCCGTCGGGCGAGACGACGACACCGTTCCCGGTGCCCTCGCTCAGCTCCGGCTGCCACGTCGTGCCCGGCTCGCCGGCCATCGCCGGGACCGTGGCGGCGGCACAGAGCGCGCCGGTCGCGGCGAGCAGACCGATGGCCCGCAGCCCGGCCCGCGTGATGCTGCGCATGGACAACCCCCGCTGATAGCTGTGACTCGTGTGACGACGGGGAACCCTGTGATGGGTGTGGGTTCTGAGTCGCCAGTGGTCGTAGCACACTCGATTTCAGGGGCGCGCGCAACGCACTCTGTGTGAACCAACTCCAAGGTGTGTACGCGGATCGGGTGGTCGGGACCGTGACGCAACGGTGCGATCCCACTGCTGAACGTGACCGACAACTCCGCTGGGTGAGCGGTCAGGTGGAGCGTGCCCGCGTCAGGAGCTCCGCGACTGCGGTGCGGTCGGGCTTGCCGATCCCGTGCTCGGGCACGGTGTCGGCCCGCAGCAGCAACCGCGGTACGGCGGCACGACCGCAGGCCGCACGGACCGCGGCGCGCAGTGCGTGATCGTCCGGAGCGGCCGCGGCGGGCACCACGAGCGCGGCCACGATCTGACCCCACTCGTCGTCGGGGAGGCCGACGACACACGCCGCGCGGACGCCGTCGACCGCCAGGAGCGCCCGTTCCACCGCGGCCGGCGCGACCTTCTCGCCCCCGGTGTTGACGACGTCGTCGGCCCGGCCCAGGACGGTCAGCGTCCCGTCCGGCGCGAGCTCGCCGAGGTCCCCCGTCCGGAACCGGCGGACGCCCCCGTCGGACACGAAGGCCTCCGCGGTCGCCTCCGGCGCCCCCAGGTACCCGCCGGCGACGACCGGCCCGCCCAGCACCACCCGACCGTCGGCCGGGTCGAGGGTGACCTCGACGCCGTCGAGCGGGACGCCGTCGTAGACGCAGCCGCCGCAGGTCTCGCTCATCCCGTAGGTGGTGACCACCCGCACCCCCGCGGCGAGCGCGCGCTCGCGCAGCCGCGGGTCCAGCGCCGCCCCGCCGACGAGTACGGCGTCGTACCCGGCCAGGGCGTACAGCGGGGCGGCGCCGTGGTCGAGGATCCGTGACAGCTGGGTCGGGACGAGGCTGGTGTAGCGACGGGTGCCGTGCGCCATCCGCCCGGTCGCGCGGGCCAGGCCGTCGGGCCGGAAGCCGTCGCGGACGTCCTGGACCACACAGGCCGTGTCCGCGAGCAGGGCGCGCAGCACCACCTGGACCCCGGCGACGTGCTGGGCGGGCAGCGTGAGCAGCCACGACCCCGGGCCGCCGAGACGGGCGTGCGTCGCCGCGGCCGAGGCCCGCAGCGCGTCCGCGGTGAGCGCGACGTACTTGGGCTCCCCGGTCGATCCCGACGTGGCGACGACGGCGACCAGCCCGTCGGGCAGCTCCCCGGCGGCTGCCGCCCGCGCCACCGGCCCCGGCAGCGCGGCGGCCTGCGCAGTGTCGGCCTGCCCGGCGCCCGCATCCGGACCGGGCCCGGATCGCACGGGCAGCACCGCGGGCCCCGCGCCGTCGAGGGCGGCCCGCAGCGCGGCGGCCAGCCTGGTCACCGACTCCGCGGAGCCGTCCACCGGAAGTGCACGCACAGTCATGCTGTCAACCCTGTCTGCCGTGACGCACGCAACCGGAAGCAGCGTCCGAACGGCCTCTTTCATCAGATTCGGGGAACGGTGTATGGCACGTGCAACGCGGACGGCCTCCCGCCCGACTCAGGGGGTGAGAGCGGCGGCGCACCCGCCCGCCGGTCACGGGTTCGAAGGAGCTCACCATGCCGTACACCGCCTCCGCCGACGCGTCCCCGACCGGGAGCCCGCGCTCGCTGCGCTGCCGTCGGCCCGCCGGCTCCGGGCACCGTGCGGACGCCGGCGAGCTCGCGGCACTGGCCTTCGACCTGCCCGCCGGCCCGGTCGGCCCTCCGGCCCCCGCCTCGACCCCGGCGCCGGTCCGGGTCCCGGTGCCGCAGCGTCCGGCGGTCGTGGTCCCGCAGCAGAGCGGCCCGCGGGGCGGCGCGGCGCGGCCGGTCCCCGTGCCCCGACCGCGCCCGACCGCGGAGTGACGACCTAGTAGTGCCAGGGGAAGGGCGACCAGTCCGGGTCGCGCTTCTCCAGGAACGAGTCCCGGCCCTCCACCGCCTCGTCGGTCATGTAGGCCAGCCGGGTCGCCTCGCCGGCGAAGAGCTGCTGGCCGACCAGGCCGTCGTCGGCGAGGTTGAACGCGTACTTCAGCATCCGCTGGGCCTGTGGCGACTTGCCGTTGATCTCCCGGGCCCACTGCAGGGCCTCGGTCTCCAGCTCGGCGTGGTCGACCACGGCGTTGACCGCGCCCATGTGGTGCATCTGCTCGGCGCTGTAGGTCCGGCCGAGGAAGAAGATCTCCCGGGCGAACTTCTGGCCGACCTGGCGGGCGAGGTAGGCCGAGCCGTAGCCGCCGTCGAAGGAGCCGACGTCGGCGTCGGTCTGCTTGAAGCGTGCGTGCTCGCGGGAGGCGATCGTGAGGTCGGCGACGGCGTGCAGCGAGTGCCCGCCCCCGGCGGCCCAGCCGTTGACCACGGCGATGACGACCTTGGGCATGAAGCGGATCAGCCGCTGGCACTCCAGGATGTGCAGTCGCCCCGCCCGGCCCTGCTCGACGGTCTCCGCGGTGTCCCCGGAGGCGTACTGGTAGCCGGTGCGGCCACGGATGCGCTGGTCGCCGCCGGAGCAGAAGGCGCGCTTGCCGTCCTTGGGGGAGGGGCCGTTGCCGGTCAGCAGGACCGCGCCGACGTCGGAGCTGGTCCGGGCGTGCTCCAGGGCGCGGTACAGCTCGTCGACGGTGCCCGGCCGGAAGGCGTTGAGGACCTCGGGACGGTCGAACGCGATCCGGACCGCGCCGGTGTCGCGGGCGCGGTGGTAGGTGATGTCGCGGAAGTCGAACCCGTCGACCGGCGTCCACGCGTCCGGATCGAAGGTCTCGGAGACGGTCATGGCCGCACTGTAAGGACTCAGTCCGCGACGAGCGCCGCCAGCCGCTGTGCGACGGCGAGCGCGGGGCCGGGGCCGGTCCACCCGGCGTCGCCGTCGGCGTCCCAGACCTCCGACAGCACGCACACCGCGAACCCCCACGCCACCGCGCGGTCCCACGCGATCCCGACGGCGTCGGCGAGCCGTTCCAGCCGGTCCGGGGCGCGGCGGGCCAGCTCGGCCGGGTCGGCGTCCAGGGGGTTGTACAGCAGCTGCCCGCAGTCGTAGCCGGGATCGCCGACCCGGCCGTGCGGGTCGATCGCCAGCCACGGCTCGCGGGTCGCGGCGAGGACGTTGTGCTGGTGCAGGTCCCCGTGCAGCAGCACCTCGCGCTCCGCGGAGCCGCACAGCTGCGTCCACAGGGCCGCCGCCCGTTCCACCAGCGGCCGGGGCAGGACCGCGTCGGGGCGGTTCAGGTGCGCGTCGAACGCCGCCCGCTCGACCGCGACGTGGTCGAGCCCCGCCGGGACGGGCGCGCGGTGCAGCCGGGCGAGCAGCCCGCCGATCACCTCGACGGCCCGGTCGTCGGGCACGGCCGTGAGCTCGGTGCCGGGATCGGCGCGCTCCAGCAGCAGCGCCCCGCGGGCCGGGTCGGCCCACAGCAGCCGGACCGCGCCGTCGCCGTCCCAGGCGCGCAGCGCTGCGGTCTCGGCGTCGAGGTGGCCGTCGGGCACGCCGGCCTTCAGCACGGCCGGGGTGCCGTCCGCGCAGGTCACCGCGCGCACCGCGTGGAAGGTCTGCGGCAGCGTCGCGCCGAGCTCCAGGTCCAGCTCGCCCGCGAGGTCGGCGAGCAGCCGGTCCCGGGTGGCAAGCCAGGTCGCCCCCGCCGGGCCCCAGGTACGCACCACGGTGTCGGCGAGCTCGTCACGGGGCATCGGCGCAGCGTGCCGAGGCGATCCGGATCACCGCAACCGTGTTCCCGTCGACGGCAGCGCCCCGGGGACCGCGGGGTAGCGTCGGCTCCCAGCCCCGACCCGTCGCACGGGCCGGAGTCTGCGCCGAGAGGAGCCCCGTGACCACCGACAGCGCCGCGCGTCCCACCACCGCGAGGAGCGAAGGCGGATCGCGTTCGACCACCGCGTACCGCGCCCTGGAGAACGACCTGCGTGCCGCCATCGGCGGGGAGGTCCGGTTCGACGCGGGCAGCCGTGCGATGTGGTCGGCGGACGCCTCGAACTACCGGGGCGTGCCGATCGGCGTGATCGCCCCGCGCGACGCCGCCGACGTCGAGGCCGCCATGGCCGTGTGCCGCGCGCACGACGTCCCGGTCATGCCGGTCGGGTCCCGCACCTCGATCGCGGGCCAGGCCGTCAACACCGCGGTCGCGATGGACTTCCGTACGCACTTGGACGCGATCCTGTCCGTGGACCCCGACGCCCGCACCGCGACCGTGCAGCCCGGCGCCGTCTGCGACGCCGTGCGCGACGCCGGCAAGCCGCACGGGCTGACGTTCGGCCCGGACCCGTCGACGCACAACCGCTGCTCGATCGGCGGCATGATCGGCAACAACGCCTGCGGCTCGCACTCGGTGGCCTGGGGCAAGACCGTCGACAACGTCCGCGAGCTGGAGGTCCTCACCTACCGCGGCGAGCGGATCGTCCTCGGCGGCGAGGGCACCGAGACCGGCGCGATCCCGGACGCGCTGCGCGCACTGGGCACGAGGGTCGCCGGCGACGTCGAGAAGCACGTGCCCGAGCTGACCCGGCGGGTGTCGGGCTACAACCTCGACCAGCTCGTGCCGGGGAACGTGAACCTGGCGAAGGCACTGGTCGGCACCGAGGGGACCTGCGCGACGATCCTGTCCGCGACCGTCGACCTGGTCGAGTCCCCGCCCGCCCGCGCGCTGGCCGTGCTCGGCTTCCCGGACGCCTACCACGCCGCGGACAACGTGATGATCGTCCGCGAGCAGAAGCCGCTGACCATCGAGGGCATGGACGCCGGGCTGATCGCCTCGCTGCGGGCGCTGCGCCCCGACGAGACGACCAGCCGGATGCTGCCCGAGGGCAAGGGCTGGCTCTACGTCGAGACCGGCGGCGCCACCCGCGCCGAGGCCGAGGCCGCCGCGCAGGCCGTCGTCGACGCGATGAAGGCCTACACGACCGGTGCCGTCGTCGTCGGTGAGCCGAAGCAGATGGCCGCGCTGTGGAAGGTGCGCGAGGAGGGCGCCGGGTTGCTGACCCGCTCGCCCGAGGGCGGCGAGGCCTGGCCCGGCTGGGAGGACGCCGCCGTCCCGCCGGAGCGCTTCGGCGCCTACCTGCGCGAGTTCGACAAGGTCCTGGAGTCCCACGGCCGCAAGGGCATCTACTACGGCCACTTCGGCGACGGCTGCCTGCACGTGCGGATCGACTTCGACCTGCTCACCAAGCCCGGTGTGCAGAACTTCCGCGACTTCATGATCGCGGCCGCGGACCTCGTCGTCGCGCACGGCGGGTCGCTGTCCGGCGAGCACGGCGACGGCCAGGCCCGCGCCGAGCTGCTCCCGCGGATGTACCCGCCGCAGATCATCACCGCCTTCGAGGACTTCAAGGGGATCTGGGACCCGGACGACCGGATGAACCCGGGTCGCGTCGTGCGCCCGGCGACGATGGACGAGAACCTGCGCGTCCAGCTCGGCATGCCGACCATGCCGGACGAGCCGAAGCTGGCCTTCGGCCACGACCGCGGCAGCTTCCACCGGGCGACCCGGCGCTGCCTGGGTGTCGGCAAGTGCGCCGTCGACACCGGCTCCGGGGTGATGTGCCCCAGCTGGAACGTGACCAAGGAGGAGAAGCACTCCACCCGCGGCCGCGCCCGGCTGCTGTTCGAGATGGCGAACGGCGAGATCATCACCGACGGCTGGCAGTCCGACGAGGTCGCCGAGTCGCTCGACCTGTGCCTGTCCTGCAAGGGCTGCAAGTCCGACTGCCCGGTCGGGGTCGACATGGCCTCGTACAAGACCGAGTTCCTCGCGAACCGCTACCACCGGCGGATCCGGCCGCGCACGCACTACTCGATGGGTGCGCTCCCGCGCTGGCTGCGCGCGGTCGGGGTGCTGCCGGCCGCGGCGGTCGACGGGCTGAACCGGCTCGCGCAGGTCCCGCTGCTGGCGACGGTCGCGAAGAAGGCGGGCGGCATCGACGCGCGCCGCGCCATCCCGCCGATCGCCCGGGAGACCTACACCGCCCAGGCCGCCCGCGGGCTGCCCATGTCGACGGTGCCGGACCTCGGTGTTCCGCCCGGCAGCCGCGGCCCGCTGCTGCTGTGGACCGACACCTTCACCGACCACTTCGACCCGGAGATCGCGGCCGACGCCGTCGCGGTGCTCACCGGGCTCGGGTACCGGGTGGAGCTGCCCCCGCGCAACGTCTGCTGCGGCCTGACCTGGACTTCCACCGGCCAGGTCACCGCGGCCCGCCGGGTGCTGGCGCGCAGCCTGCGCGCGATCGGCCCGGCGCTCGACGCCGGGATCCCGGTCGTCGGGCTGGAGCCGTCCTGCACCGCCGCGCTGCGCAGCGACGCCGCCGAGCTCCTGCCCGACGAGCCCCGGGTGAAGGCCCTGAAGAACCAGGTGTCGACCTTCGCCGAGCTGCTGGCCCGGCACGCCGACGAGCTGTCCGCCGTCGCGGGCGAGGGCAACGGCGCGGCGCTGGTGCAGATCCACTGCCACCAGCACGCCGAGCTGGGCTCCGAGCCCGACCGTGCCGTGCTCGCGGCACTCGGCGTCGACGCCACCGTGCTCGACTCCGGCTGCTGCGGCCTGGCCGGCAACTTCGGGTTCGAGGACGGCCACTACGACGTCTCGATGGCGTGCGCCGAGCGGGCCCTGCTGCCCGCGGTCCGGGCCGCCGACGAGTCCGTGGCCCTGCTGGCCGACGGCTACTCCTGCCGCACCCAGGTCCGCCAGGCGGGCGAGCGGGAGCCGGTGCACCTGGCCCAGATCGCGTACCGCGCCCTGCGAGGGTGATCGTCGGGAGTAGTGATCATGCAGGGCGCCGACGAGGAGGACCCATGTCCGACGACCGACGGGCGCTGGCGCTGGGCGGCGGCGGGCTGACCGGCATCGCCTGGATGTACGGGCTGCTGGCCGGGCTCCTCGCCGACGGCGTCGACCTGCGGGACGCCGACCTCGTCGTCGGGACCTCGGCGGGGTCGGTGGTGGGCGCCAACCTGGCGGTCGGGCGTGACCCGGCCGCGCTCGCGCAGACCCAGCTCGCTCCGCCGTCCGGGGAGATCGCTGCGGCCCTCGGGCTGCGGCTGGCGGTCCGCTACGGCCTCGCCGCGCTCGCCGGCCCGCGCGACGCGACCCGGGTGCGGGCCCGGATCGGCCGCCTCGCCCTCGACGCCGAGACGGTGCCGGAGTCCGAGCGGATCGCGGTGATCCGGTCCCGGCTCGACGGCGCCGACTGGCCCGCCGACCGGGACCTGCGGGTGACCGCCGTCGACGCCCACACCGGCGCGTTCCGGGCCTTCGGTCGCGACGACGGCGTCGAGCTCGCCACCGCGGTCGCCGCCAGCTGCGCGGTGCCCGGCGTCTGGCCGCCGGTCACGGCCGCGGGCACCCGCTGGATCGACGGCGGGGCCCGCTCGGCGGCCAACGCCGACCTCGCCGCCGGGTACGGCCGCGTCGTCGTCATCGCGCCGCTCTCCCTGGGGCTCGGTGGCGCCGGGACGCCGCGAGTGCAGGCCGAGGCGCTCGGCGCGCTGGCCCGGGTCGCCGTCGTCGAGCCGGACCGGCGTTCGCGCCGGGCGTTCGGCCGCAACCCGCTCGACCCGGCCCGCCGTCCCGCGTCGGCGCGGGCCGGCCGGGCGCAGGCGGCGGACGTCGCCGCCGAGGTCGCACGGGTCTGGCGCTGAGCCGGGCCCGCATTCCCGCCCGAGACGGATCCCACGGGCCGGTATGAGCGCGCGCCGGTGCGGGTAGCCGACGGACATGACTGTTCCCACGATCAAGCTGAACGACGGCCGGCAGATCCCGCAGCTCGGTTTCGGTGTCTTCCAGATCGAGCCCGGTGACACCGCGGACAAGGTCAAGGCGGCCCTGGACCTCGGCTACCGCCACATCGACACCGCGCAGATGTACGGCAACGAGGAGGGCGTCGGCAAGGCCGTCGCCGACTCCGGCATCCCGCGCGACGAGCTGTGGATCACCACCAAGCTGAACAACGACGGGCACAGCCGCGAGGCCGCGGTCCGCAAGCTCGACGAGAGCCTCACCAAGCTCGGCCTCGACCACGTGGACCTCTACCTGATCCACTGGCCGCAGCCGAAGCAGGACCGCTACGTCGAGACCTGGCAGGGCCTCGAGGACGCGCAGAAGGCGGGCAAGGCGCTGTCCATCGGCGTCTCGAACTTCCAGACCGACCACCTCGACCGGCTGGCGAAGGAGACCTCCACGGTCCCGGCGGTCAACCAGATCGAGTTCCACCCGCGCCTGGTGCAGCGCGAGCTGCGTGAGTACCTCCAGCAGCACGACATCGCGCTGGAGGCGTGGAGCCCGATCGGCCAGGGCAAGGGACTGCTCGAGGCGCCCGAGCTGACGGAGATCGCCGAGCGGGTCGGCAAGTCCGCCGCGCAGGTCGTGCTCCGCTGGCACATCCAGCTCGGGAACATCGTGTTCCCGAAGTCGAACAACCCGGAGCGCATCAAGGAGAACTTCGAGATCTTCGACTTCGCGCTGAGCGAGGACGACATCGCCGCGGTGGAGAAGCTCCACACCGGCAAGCGCATCGGCCCGGACCCCGACGACTTCGGCTGATCCGCGCCCCGCGACACCACGGCCCGGCACCCTCGCGCAGGGGCGCCGGGCCGTCGTCGTGACGAGGGAGGGTGATGCGTGTCACCCTGGCTGTTTCCGGTGGGCACGGCGCCGGCCGTCACCCGACGGGGGCCCGACCCGGGGTGACCCGGTGGACGTGGGCGCACACGTCCGTACGGTGGGGACGATGTTGGCGATCACCGAGAACGCCGCCGAGGCGATCAAGACTTTGAGCACCGACGCCGAGCTGCCCGAGGACGGGGGCCTGCGCATCTCCGCGCCGGACCCGGCGCAGGGGCTGGAGCTGGCCCTCGCGCAGGCGGGCGACGCGCAGGACACCGTGCTGCGAGGGGAGGGCATCACCGTCTTCCTCGAGCCGGCCGCGGCCCAGTTGCTGGACGACAAGGTCCTCGACGTCCAGCCCGTGGCGACCGAGCAGGGCGAGCAGGAGCTGCGCTTCGCGATCGTCGAGCAGCCCGAGGCCCCGGACGCCCCGCAGGCCTGACCCCCACCCGACCGCGTCGTGGCCCCACCGGACACCGGTGGGGCCACGGTCGTCCCACGTGCGACTCAGAGTTCGGTGACGGTCCCGTCGCGCACGTCCCAGCGGCGGGTGGCGCGCACCGTGTCGAGCATCCGTCGGTCGTGGGTCACCAGCAGGACGGTCCCGTCGAACTCCTCCACCGCCCGTTCCAGCTGCTCGATGGCGGGAAGGTCGAGGTGGTTGGTCGGCTCGTCGAGCACCAGCAGGTTCACCCCACGTGCCTGGAGCAACGCCAGTGCGGCGCGGGTCCGCTCACCGGGCGACAGCGACGACGCCGTCCGCAGCACCTGGTCGGCGCCCAGGGAGAACTTCGCGAGCAGCGTCCGCACCTCGGACTCCGGCCAGTCCGGCACCTGCTCGCCGAAGGCGCGCAGCAGCGTCGCCTCCCCGAGGAACGCCCCGCGGGCCTGGTCGATCTCGCCGACCAGCACCCCCGAGCCGAGGCCCGCCGAACCCGAGTCCGGGGTGATCCGCCCCAGCAGCAGCCCGAGCAGCGTCGACTTGCCCGCCCCGTTGGCACCGGTGACGACGACCCGGTCCGCCCAGCCCACCTGCACGGTGGCCGGGCCGAACACGAAGTCACCGCGGCGCACGGCGGCGGCGTCGGCCCGCGCGACGACCGACCCGGACCGGGGCGCGGAGGCGATCTCCATCCGCAGCTCCCACTCCTTGCGGGGCTCCTCCACGACCTCCAGCCGCTCGATCGCCCGCTCGGTCTGCCGGGCCTTCGCGGCCTGCTTCTCGCTGGACTCCTGGCGCTGCGCGCGGACGTTCTTGTCCGGGTCCTTCGTCTTGCGCCGGGCGTTGCGCACGCCCTGGGCCATCCAGTTGCGCTGCATGACGGCGCGCTGCTGGAGGGACCCGAGCTTGCCCGCGTACTCCTCGTAGTCCTCGCGGGCGTGCCGCCTGGCCACCTCGCGCTCGGCGAGGTAGGACTCGTAACCGCCGTCATAGACGTCGATCCGCTGCTGGACCAGGTCCAGCTCGACGATCCGGTTCACCGTGCGTGCCAGGAACTCCCGGTCGTGGCTGACCAGCACGGTCGGCGTGCCCTGTCGGGCGAGGCCGCCCACGAACCGCTCCAGCCGCTCCAGGCCGTCGAGGTCGAGGTCGTTGGTGGGCTCGTCGAGGAGCAGCAGGTCGTAGCGGGACAGCAGCAGCGCGGCGAGGTTCGCCCGCGCCGCCTGCCCACCGGACAGCCCGGTCATCGGGGCGTCCGGACCGACGGTCAGGCCCACCTCGCGCAGCACCTCGCCGGAGCGCTCGTCGAGGTCGGCGCCGCCGAGGGCCAGCCAGCGGTCCAGCGCGGCGGCGTAGCGGTCGTCGGCACCGGGGGTGCCCGACGCCAGCCCCTCCGCCTCGGCGTCCATCGTCGCCTGCGCGTCGGCGACGCCGGTCCGGCGTGCCAGGAACCCGGCGACCGTCTCCCCGGGACGCCGGTCGGGCTCCTGCGGCAGGTGCCCGACGGTCGCGTCGGGCGGGGCCAGGGTCAGCGACCCGTCGTCCGCGGGCCGCGAGCCGGCCAGCACCGTCAGCAGGGTGGACTTGCCGGCGCCGTTGGCACCGACCAGCCCGATGACGTCGCCGGGCGCGACGACGAGGTCCAGCCCGGAGAACAGGGGTCGGTCGCCGTGGCCCGCGGCCAGGCCCGTCACGTGAAGGGTCGCGCTCATGTCGAGCGCAGACGCTACCCCTACAGGTTCGCCCCGAAGAGGCGGTGCAGGGCCTCCCAGTGCCGCTGCTCGGCGTCGTCGTCGTGGGTGGGGGCGTCCGGCACCGCGAAACCGTGCGCCGCCGGGTAGGTCTCCAGGGTCGCCGACACCCCGGCGGCGGAGAACGCGTCGGCGAGGCGCTGCCTCTGCTCGTCGGGGAAGGAGGAGTCGTCGGTCGCGCCGGCCACGTAGACCTCGGCCCGGATGCGGTCGGCGAGCCGGTGCACGCTGGCCGGGTCGTCGGTGGCGAGGTTGCCGCCGTGGAACGACGCCGCGGCCGCGACCCGCTCCGGCTGGGTCGCCGCGGTGCGCAGGCTCATCACCCCGCCCATGCAGTAGCCGGTGGTCCCGATCGCCGTGCCGTGGACCTCGGGGCGCGCCAGCAGCGCGGTCACCCAGGCCTCGGCGTCGACCGCCACGAGCTCGGGCGTCAGCGACCGCACCATGCCCATCAGCCGTTCCCGCTCGGGCCGGTCGGAGAACACGGTGGCGAAGTCGAACGGGGCCCAGTCGCCGTGCCGGTGGTAGGCGTCGGGCAGCAGCACCGCGTAGCCCAGCGACGCCAGGTGCGCGGCCATGTCGTGGATGGCCGGCCGCACACCGCCGGCGTCGGGGTAGAGGAGCACGCCCGGCCACGGGCCGTCGCCGTCGGGGGTGTGCAGCCAGGCGGCGGCGTCGCCGTCGGGGGTGCTGATCGTGAAGTCGGTGCGTGGCACGTCTCCGGCCTCCCGGGGGTGAGCGACGGGTCGACCCCGTTCTACGCCCCCGAACCGCGTCCCGCCGGAGCGCGACGCGGTTCGGGCGGTACGTACCGGATCAGGTCCTGGGCTGCGCGGTCCCGGTCAGCGCGTCGTCGGCGTCGAGGCGCCGGGTGCGGGTCTCGGAGTAGCTCGCCACGGCGATGATCGTGACCACCGACGCGAGCGCGATGTACACCGCGATCGAGTAGCCGGTGCCCGTCGCGACCAGCAGCGACGCCGCGATCAGCGGGGCCAGGCCGCCCGCGAACACCGACGCCAGCTGGTAGCCGATCGAGATGCCCGAGTAGCGCACCTTCGTGCCGAACAGCTCGGACAGGAACGCCGCCTGCGGGCCGTACATCGCACCGTGCAGCACCAGTCCGACCGTCACGGCGACGGCGGTGAGGGCGAAGCTCTGTGTGTCGACCAGGAAGAAGAACACGAACGCCCAGACACCGACGCCCGCGGCGCCGAACAGGTACACCGGCTTGCGACCGACCCGGTCGGAGATCGCGCCCCACATCGGGGTGGTCACCAGGTGCACCGTGGCGCCGATCAGCACCGCGCCCAGCACGAACGACGACGGCAGCCCGAACTGCTCCTTCACGTACGTCGAGATGACGATCGTGAAGATGTAGTAGGAGACGTTCTCGGCGAAGCGGGCGCCCATCGCGGTCAGGACCTCGCGCGGGTAGAGCCGCAGGACGTCCAGGATCGGCATGCCGTCCTTCTCACCGGCCGCGGCCCGTGCGGCCGCCCTGGCCTGCGCCTCCCGGAACACCGGCGACTCCTCGACGGCGAGGCGGACGTAGAGCCCGATGAGCACCAGCACCGCGGACAGCAGGAACGGGATCCGCCAGCCCCAGGCCAGGAACGCCTCCTCGGACTGGACCAGCGCCATGACCGCGAGCAGGCCGTTCACCAGCAGCTGGCCGGCCGGGGCGCCCGCCTGCGGCCAGCTCGCCCAGAACCCGCGGTGTCCCGGTCTGCCGTGCTCGGACACGATGAGGACCGCGCCGCCCCACTCGCCGCCCAGCGCGAAGCCTTGGACCAGCCGCAGCACGACGAGCAGCAGCGGCGCGGCGATCCCGATCGTGGCGTAGCCCGGCAGCAGGCCGATCGCGAACGTCGAGACGCCCATCATCATCAGCGACAGGACCAGCAGCTTCTTGCGGCCGATCTTGTCGCCGTAGTGGCCGAAGACCAGGCCGCCCACCGGGCGCGCGACGAAGCCGACCGCGAACGTGCCGAGCGACAGCAGGGTCCCGGTGGCGTCGTCGGACTCCGGGAAGAACACCGCCGGGAACACCAGGGCGGCGGCGACGCCGTAGAGGAAGTAATCGTACCACTCGACCGTCGTCCCCAGCATGCTCCCCGCGACGACCTTGGCGATCGGGGTGTGCGGCTGGTCGGACTCCGGTGACGTCGGTGATCCCGGCGCGGTGGCGCCGGCGTGCGTGTCGGACACGGTCCCTCCCCATCGACGGACTTCTGCGCCTGCGTCACGGTAGGGCCCTCGTGGGGTGATTTCACCGGTTCCGGCCGGATCGGTACCGGCCTGGTGCGGATCGCGGTCACCGCGCCGGTACCGTCGTCGCGAGGGGTGATGGGGTGAACGGCTCGACCGCGCAGGCGCGCGTCCTCGTCGACGAGCTGGCGCGAGCCGGTGTCACCGACGCGGTCCTGTGCCCCGGTTCCCGCAACGCGCCGCCCGCGTTCGCGCTGGCCCGGGCCGACGCGTGCGGCACGGTCCGGCTGCACGTGCGCATCGACGAGCGCGCCGCGGGCTTCCTCGCGCTCGGCCTGTCGCTGGCCTCCGGCCGCCCGGTCCCGGTCGTCGTCACGTCCGGGACGGCGGCGGCGAACCTGCACCCCGCGGTCCTGGAGGCGTCGCACTCGGGGGTCCCGCTGCTGGTCCTGACCGCGGACCGGCCGCCGGAGCTGGTCGGCACCGGCGCCAGCCAGACCGTGGACCAGTCCGGTCTGTACGGCGGTGCGGTGCGCTGGGCCGGCGCGCTGCCGGTGCCGCTGGGCAGCACCGAGCCGGAGGCCCGGCGCTGGCGGGCGGTCGTCGCGCGGATGCTCGCCGCGGCCACCGGTGCCGGCGCGGGTGCCCCCGGCCCGGTGCACCTGGACCTGCCCTACACCGACCCGCTCGTGCCCGACGACGACCCGGCCGGGCCGGGCACCGGGCAGCACGACGCCGGTCCGCCGGGCGCGGACCTGCCCGCCGGGCGCCCCGGTGGCGCGCCGTGGACCGCGGTGTCCCGCCCGGTCCGCACGCTGCCGCCGCTGGAGCTGGATCCGGGGGCGCGCACGCTCGTCGTCGCCGGGGCGGGCGGGCCCGCGCCGGACCCCGCGCTGCTCGGTGGGGCCCCGCTGGTCGCGGAGCCGTCCTCGCGCTGGTGGCCGCACGCGCTGCGCACCGGCCCGTGGCTGCTCGGCCGCCCCGGGCTGCGCCCGGCCCAGATCGTCGTGCTCGGCAGGCCCACCCTGCACCGGGGGGTCGCCGCGCTGCTGGCCGACCCGTCGGTGGCGGTGTTCGCCGACCCCGGCCCGGACGGCGCTCCCTGGACCGACGTCGCCGGCACGGTCCGGGCCGTCGGCGCGCTGCCCGCGCTGTCCCCGCCCGAGGACTGGGTGCGGTCCTGGCGCGACGCGGACCGGGTTGCGGCCACGTCCCTCGACGCCGCGCTCGACGACGGCACCGCCGGGGGTGCGCCCGGCCTGCGGCTGGCCCGTGACCTGGTCGCCGCCCAGCCCGACGGCGCACAGCTCGTCCTCGGCTCGTCGAACCCGGTGCGCGACGTCGCGTTGGCCGCCGTGCCTCGCCCCGGGCTCACGGTGCGGTCCAACCGCGGCGTCGCGGGCATCGACGGGACGGTGTCGACGGCCCTCGGCGCGGCGCTCGCGCACCCGGGCCCGACGGCGCTGCTGCTCGGCGACCTCACGCTGCTGCACGACACCACCGGGCTGGTCGTCGGACCGGGGGAGCCGTCCCCGGACCTGACCGTCACCGTCCTCGACGACGACGGCGGCGGCATCTTCCACCTGCTCGAACAGGGCGGCCCGGCGCACGCCCACGCCTTCGAGCGCGTCTTCGGCACGCCGACCGGGGTGGACGTCGTCGCGCTGGCCCGGGCGGTGGGCTGGGCGGCGACCGACTGGGGTGGCGACGTGTGCGAGCTCGCGGCCCGGCCCGGCTCGGGACGGCGGCTGGTCCGGGTCGCGGCGCGCCGCGACGGGCTGCGCGACGCGCACGCCGGGCTCCGCCGGACGCTCGCCGCGGCACTCGACTGAGCCCCCCGGGCCCCGGTCGCGGCCGGTCGGGGCTCAGCCCTCCAGGGACTCGCGGACCGCGCGCATCTTGGCGGCGGCCTCGCGCACCTCGCCGTCGGGATCGGAGTCGGCGACGATCCCGCACCCGGCGAACAGCCGTGCCGTGCGTCCCTGCAGCTCCGCGCAGCGCAGCGCGATGCCCATCTCGCCGGCGCCCTCGGCGTCGACCCAGCCGACCGGGCCCGCGTAGCGGCCGCGGTCGAGACCCTCGATCTCGGAGATCAGCGCCGTCGCGTCCGGGGTCGGGGTGCCGCCGACGGCGGCGGTCGGGTGCACGGCGCCGACCAGCGTCAGCAGCGATGCGGGCCGGTTCGGGTCGAGGCGGGCGTGCACGTCGCTGGACAGGTGCGAGACGTTCGGGAGGGTGAGCACCGTCGGCGCGTCCGGTACGTGCAGCTCGGCCACCAGCGGGCGCAGCGACTCGGCGAGGGAGTCCACGGCGTAGGTGTGCTCGCGCCGGTCCTTCGACGAGCCGATCAGCGCGCCCGCGGTGTCGGCGTCCGGTCCGGACCCGGGCCACATCGTGCCCGCCAGCACCCGCGACTCCACGGTGCGCCCGCGCAGCCGCAGCAGCAGCTCGGGGGTGGCGCCGACCAGGCCGTCGACCGCGTAGCTCCAGCAGGTCGGGTAGCGCCGGGCCAGCCCGCGGAGCAGGAACCGTGGATCCAGCGGGCGGTCGGCGACGGCGAGCAGGTCGTGCGCGAGCACCACCTTCTCCAGCTCCCCGTCGCGCATCCGCCCGACCGCCGAGGCGACGGCGGCCCGGTACCGGTGCGCGGAGACCTGGCCGTCGGCGTAGCGCAGCCGTCCGCTGGGACGCACCGGCGACGGGACCGGCAGCCTGCCGGGAGTCTCCGGGGCGTCGGCGGTGGTGATCTCGGTGATCCAGGCTCGGTGCCCGCGCCGTCCCACGATCACCCGCGGGACGACGAGCACCGAGCCCGGGCAGCCGTCGGCGAAGGTGAACGAGGCGAACGCGAGGGCGCCGGTGCCGGGGAGGCCGACGTCGTCGTAGCCGGCGCCGGCGTCGAGCCGGTCGACCACACGGCGCCACCAGCGGTCGGCCTCGGCGAAGCGCTCGGGCCCCGACGCGGTGAACCGGGCGACCTCGCCCCAGCCGACCACGCCCTCGCCGTCGCGCACCCAGGACAGCGCCCCGGCGTCGGCGGGCAGCACGTCCAGCAGCCGCCCGTCGAGTCGCAGGGGGCGTGTCCGGACGCGCAACGCGGTGCTGGCCGGTGCGACGGTCACCCTTCGAGAGTAGGCAACCTCCGCCGGGGAGGCTGGCGTGAGGGGGCGAGGCACCGGACACACCCGGGTGCCGGGGCGCTCCTAGAATCGGGCCCCGTGACCAGTCCGAGCGGCCGTCCCACCGGCGATGTGCTGACCGAGACCTCGGCCGTCGCGGCCCGGCTGCTCCGCCGGACGCGGTACCACCTGCCCGAGATCGTCCTGGTCGTCGCGCTGGTGTGGACGCTGGTCGCGCTGGTGGCGTTGGGCGGCGCGTTCCTGGAGGACGCGGCGATCGACGGCAACCGCGGCACCACCGCCGCGACCGTCCTGCCGGGCTCGGACTACTGGCGCACCCTGGTCAGCTTCGTCGACGACGAGGGCCGGCTGCAGACCCCGGCCGCGGGCATCTCCTACCCGGTCGGGCTCACCCCGGGCGAGAACATCTACGTGGAGTACGACACCGCCGACCCGACGCACGTGCGTGTCGCGGGTCGCACCGCCGTCGACGGGATCCTCCCGATCGCCGGGCTGATCGCGGGCGGCTGGGTCCTCCTCGGGCCGCTGTACGTGTGGCTGCGCCGCCGCCGGGCCCGCACCGGCACCGTCTGAGGACTCGGCGCCCGGCTCCGTCGGGATCAGCCCTGCCAGAGCGCCCCGACCTCGGCGGCGACCTGCGGCGCGACGACGAGCAGCCCGCCCTCGGGCAGCGGCGTCGAGCGGCCGTCGCGGCCCAGCACCAGCGCGCCGGCCTCGGTGGCCAGGCAGAGCGCCCCGGCGATGTCCCACTCGTGGTAGCGGGTCAGCACCGCGGCGACGGCGTTGCCGAGCGCGACCTGGGTGATCGCCAGCGCGGCGGAGCCGAGCACCCGCACGCCGACGTGCGCGGCGCGGGCGCGCTCGACGAACCCGGGCTCGGGATCCTCGGCGCAGATCAGCGACCCGGCGACCCGGGCGGTGCGCCGCGCCGGCACCCCGTTGGCCCGGAAGCCGCGGCCGCGGGCGGCGGCGTAGATCTGCCCGCGTCCCGGGTCGGCGACGACGCCCACGGCCGGGCCGTCGCCGTCGACCAGGGCCAGGCTGTAGGCGCACCAGGGCAGGCCCGCGACGTAGTTCGCGGTCCCGTCGACCGGGTCGACGACCCAGCGCAGCGGAGCGGTGTCGGCACCGGCGTCGGCGCCGAACTCCTCGCCGACGACCGGGCAGCCGGGGAACTCCGCGGCCAGCACCCGGCGGGTGTGCCGTTCCAGGGTGCGGTCGGTGTCGGTGACCCAGTCGAACGGGTTGGCCTTGGCGGAGGCGTCGAGGGACCCGGTGTGCTCGCGACCCAGCGTCGCGGTGATCACCTCGGCGGCGTCGTTGGCCAGCCGGCCCGCGGTCTCGAGGGCACGGGAGAGCAGTGCCGGGTCCACCGGCCGGGGGGACGGCACCGGGGGCGGCACCGTGTGTGGCGGGGTGTGGGGCACGGCCGTCATGCGACCCGAGTGTCCGGGCGGGTGATGTCCCGGCGACGACGCGCGGGTGTCCACCTTGTGCCGGACGCGCCAACTCGTGACCCGCCCACCCGATGTTCGCCCAGGGTTGGGTGGTTGATCACGCCAGGGACCCGGCCCGCTGTCCCGACCCCGTCACCGTTCCGGCCGTGCGCGTCGCAATCGTCTCGGAATGCTTCCTGCCGGTGGTCAACGGCGTCACCAACTCGGTGCTGCGGGTGTGCGAGCACCTGCGGGCAGGGGGTCACGACGTCGTGGTGATCGCGCCGGGCACCGGCGAGCCGGACTCCCACGAGGGGATCCCGGTCGTGCGGATCCCGGCCGTCGAGCTGCCGGTGGTGAACTCGATGCCGGTCGGGGTGCCCAGCAGGCGGATCCTGACCGCGCTGCGCCGGTTCCGGCCCGACGTGGTGCACCTGGCGGCGCCGTTCGTCGTCGGGGCGCGGGGGCTGGCGGCGGCGCGGCGCCTCGGCGTGCCGACGGTCGCGATCTACCAGACCGACGTCGCCGGGTTCGCCTCCGCCTACGGGCTCGGGCTGACCGCGCGGGCCGCGTGGCGCTGGACCTGCCGGCTGCACGGCATGGCCGACCGGACCCTCGCGCCGTCGAGCTGGGCGACCGGGGCGCTGCGCGAGCGCGGCGTCCCGCGGGTGCACCAGTGGGCGCGCGGCGTCGACACCCGCCGGTTCACCCCGTCGCGACGCAGCGACGCACTGCGCGGCCGGCTGGCCCCGAACGGCGAGCGGCTCATCGGGTTCGTCGGCCGCCTCGCCCCGGAGAAGCAGGTCGAGCGGCTCGCCGTGCTGGGTGAGCTGCCCGGGACGCGGCTGGTCGTCGTCGGTGACGGCCCCAGCGCCGACGGGCTGCGCGAGCGGCTGCCGTCGGCGGCGTTCCTCGGGCACCGCGGCGGCGACGAGCTCGCGCAGATCTACGCGAGCCTCGACGTGTTCGTCCATACCGGACAGGCCGAGACGTTCTGCCAGGCCGTGCAGGAGGCGCTCGCCTCGGGCGTCCCGGTCGTGGCGCCCGACGCGGGCGGCCCGCGCGACCTCGTGCTGCCCGACCGCACCGGCTACCTCGTGGCGCCCCGTCCGGACGGCGGGGCGCCCGGCGACCCGGCCACCGACGCCGCCGACCGTGAGCTGGTCGCCGCGGTCGCGGCGCTGTGCGAGCCGCAGCGCAACCGGGAGTTCGGCCTGGCCGCCCGCCAGTCGGTGCTGCGCCGCACCTGGACCGCGGTCGGCGACGAGCTGCTCGCCCACTACGGCGAGGTGCTCCGCGCCGCGGCGCCGGAGCGTGTCGCGGCCTGATCGTCGGGGCCTGATCGGGGCCGGCTCCGTAGTCGTGCGGATCCGGGGCCACGGCAGGTCGGCGACGGTGGGCCCATGAGCCGCACCGTCGTCGTCGCGCCCCGTGGCGAGCTCGCCACGGTCGACACCTCCGCCGCCGTCCGCCTGATGGCCCACCTGCTCGACCCCGCGCCCACGGTCCGGTCCGCCGCCCGCGCCGAGGTCCTCGACGCCCCGCACCGGCAGATGCCGCCGGTGCTGTTCGCCCTGTCGGAGAACCTCGTCGCCGACGGTGAGATGGCCGAGGCCGCCCGCTGGTTCTACGCAGGCCAGCTGCGGGCCCGCTACGACGCCTGCCGCTGCACCGACACCACCGCGGCGCAGGCGCTGGCGGTGTTGCGCGACCGGTTCGGCGAGCCGGTGAACCGGTGGGCCTTCGCCGAACCGGCCCGGGTCCGCCGCGCCGCGATCCGCGCCGTCGCCTGGGACCGGGCGGCGCCCCACGACTACGACCACCGCTGGATCGCCCTGCACGGCATGGGCGCCCTCACCGGCGACGGCACCGGGGTGGCCACGCCGTCGGCCGAGTGGGCCGGCGTCGCCGCCCGGGTGCGTGCGGAGTACCTGAGGGGCCTGCGTGAGGTGCTGCGCGAGCAGTTCGGTCAGCGGTGAGGGTCGGCCGGGTCGCCTAAGCTGTGTCCGTGTCCCGCGCCGAGCTCGACAAGAACCCGACCGACGTCGCCCGCATGTTCGACGGCGTCGCCCGGCGCTACGATCTGACCAACACCGCGCTGTCGGGCGGTCAGGACCGCTACTGGCGGGTCCAGACCCGCCGTGCCCTCGGGCTCCGCCCGGGAGAGAAGGTCCTCGACCTCGCCGCGGGCACCGCGGTCTCGACCGTCGAGCTGGCGAAGGACGGCGCCTGGTGCGTCGCCGCGGACTTCTCCCTCGGCATGCTGCGGGCCGGTGCCCGCCGGGACGTCCCGAAGGCCGCCGCCGACGCGCTGCACCTGCCCTTCGCCGACGGCAGCTTCGACGCCGTCACCATCTCCTTCGGCCTGCGCAACGTGAACGACACCGTCGCCGGCCTGCGCGAGATGGCCCGCGTGACCCGCCCCGGCGGCCGCCTGGTCGTCTGCGAGTTCTCGACGCCGACCTGGGCCCCCTTCCGCGTGCTCTACCAGAACGCGGTGCTCGGCCACGCCCTCCCGGCGATCGCCCGGACGGTCTCGTCGAACCCCGAGGCCTACCTGTACCTGGCCGAGTCGATCCGGGACTGGCCCGACCAGCCCTCGCTCGCCGCCAAGATCGCCGATGCCGGCTGGGAGCGCCCCGCCTGGCGGAACCTGACCTTCGGAGCCGTCGCACTGCACCGGGCGTACAAGCCGGCCTGACCCCGTCGGTCCTGCCCGCCGGGTCGCCCCGCCCCGCCCTGCGTTCCCGCCCCGCCGCGCCGTCCGCCCTTCGCCGTCCGCCCTCCGCCGTCCTGCCCGCTGCAGGCCGGCCCCTGGAACCGGGCTCTCCCCGGGGCCAGGTTCCGAGGACCGGGACCCACGGATTTCGCTTACCCGGTAAGGGAGTTCTCCCGACACTCCCTCGGCCCCAGGGCCCGGTCCGACACAGGCCGACTCTCGACCGAGTCGCGTCACGGAATCGCGCCCCCGGACCTCCCCCTGGACCTCGTGCGACGGTCGTGCTCGATCCGCCCCCTCCCCGACGAGGAATCGCGACGGGGAACCCGGCAGGAGGGGACCGGTAGTCGCTTACCGGGTAAGCGACTACCGCGGTAGCAGGGCGTCGGGTCCGGGCCGCGGTGGGCGCCCCGGGGTTCGTCGGGCCGGGCGGACCGATCGTCACCACCCGGTGACACCGCGTCGAGCCCCGTTGCGCCGCAAGGACTCCCCGAGCATCGCCCGATCCGCCCACGCGATCACCGCGGCGCCGTCCTACACTGCTCGCGCAGTTCGTGAACTTTTTCACAAGGGTGGTGGGGGTCACGCGGCCCGCAGCGCGCCGACCTGCACGGATGCGGATCACATGTGACCTGCACCCCGTAACAGGTAAGGCTCGCCTGGGTTCTTGGTCACAGGGGGCCGGACATAGGGTCGCCGCGACCGGCTCGTCGATCACCACCAACGACGGTGGCGCCGCGACAACGAAGGTGTAGGAATGCTCGATCCCTATCTCCCGCTCGTCCTGCTGTTCGTGTTGGCGGCGGGCTTCGCGCTGTTCTCGGTCGCCTCCGCGCCGCTGATCGGTCCGCGCCGGTTCAACCGGGCCAAGCTGGACTCCTACGAGTGCGGTATCGAGCCCTCGCCGCAGCCGGTCGTCGGTGGCGGTCGGGTGCCGGTCGCCTACTACCTCACGGCGATGCTGTTCATCCTGTTCGACATCGAGCTGGTGTTCATGTACCCGTACGCCGTCGTCGCCGATGCGGTCGGCGTCTTCGGGTTCGTGGCCATCACGCTCTACATCGCCACGATCGCCTTCGCGTACGCCTATGAGTGGCGTCGCGGCGGGCTCGAGTGGAGCTGAGGCCGTCATGGGACTCGAGGAGAACCTGCCCAGCGGCGTCCTGCTGACCAACGTCGAGAAGCTGGTCAACTGGACCCGGAAGTCGTCGCTCTGGCCCGCCACGTTCGGCCTGGCCTGCTGCGCCATCGAGATGATGACCACCGGCGCCCCGCGCTACGACCTCGCCCGTTTCGGCATGGAGGTCTTCCGGGCCTCGCCGCGCCAGGCGGACCTGATGATCGTCGCGGGCCGGGTGAGCAACAAGATGGCGCCGGTCCTGCGCCAGATCTACGACCAGATGCCCGAGCCGCGCTGGGTGCTGGCCATGGGCGTGTGTGCCAGCTCCGGCGGCATGTTCAACAACTACGCGATCGTCCAGGGCGTGGACCACGTCGTGCCGGTGGACATGTACCTGCCCGGCTGTCCGCCGCGGCCGGAGATGCTGATCGACGCGATCCTCAAGATCCACGCCAAGATCATGGACGAGCCGCTCGGCCCGAAGCGGGCCGCCGAGCTCGCCGAGTCCGGGTACCGGACGCCGATGGTGCCGTCGTCGGTCAAGTACGCGCCGAAGCACAAGCGGCTCGGGGCGCTGAAGACCACGCACACCCCCGACGTCCCGAACTACCTGGAGCCGGGCTCGCAGCCCAAGCCGGCCCCGAACGCGCTCGCGCCGGGGGAGACCATGGAGCTGCCGTCGCTGGCCGACGCCGCCCGCGGAGGTGACGCGACGTGACCGAGCCGACCGGCACCTCCAAGGACGGGACCGAGCCCACCGGCGGCGCGCACTCGTCGTCGCAGGAGAGCGGCGCCGCGGCCGAGGAACAGCGGGCGGCGGGCGGCGAGGCCCCCGGCGACCTGGCCACCCCCGAGGACGCGGCCACCCCGTCCGACGCGCTGGGCGGCGCCCGCCCCGCGCAGAAGATGACCGAGACCCGTACGCGCTCGGGCATGTTCGGCGTCCGTGGCTCCGGTGACACCTCCGGCTACGGCGGACTGCGCCTGCCCGGCTGGGCCCCGGCACCGGCCGAGCGGCCCTTCGGCGGCTGGTTCGACGAGTTCGCCGACGAGCTCGGCTCGGCTCTCGACGAACGCAGCATCCCGCGTTCGGCGATCGAGCAGGTCACGATCGACCGCGACGAGATGACCCTCTACGTCGAGCCCGCCCGGCTGCACGAGGTCGCCCGCACCCTGCGCGACGACCCGGGCCTGCGCTTCGAGTTCTGCTCCGGGGTGTCCGGTGTGGACTACTCGGCGCCGGACGGTGCGCCGGTCGACCGGCCGCTGCACGTCGTCTACCACCTGCTGTCGATGACCTACCGGCGCCGGGTGCGCCTGGAGGTCGCCCTCGACATCGGAGACGCTGCGAACCCGCCCACCGTGTCCAGCGTCGTCGACGTCTATCCGACGGCCGACTGGCACGAGCGCGAGACCTGGGACATGTACGGCGTCGTCTTCGACGGCCACCCGGCGCTGACCCGGATCCTCATGCCGGACGACTGGGACGGCCACCCCCAGCGCAAGAGCTACCCGCTGGGTGGCATCCCCGTGGAGTACAAGGGCGCGGAGATCCCCCCGCCCGACGAGCGGAGGGCCTACTCGTGACCACCGAGAGCAGCGCACGCGGGACGCGCATCGGCACCGACGCGGACCCCACCACAGGCACCGACCCGTACGCCGCGCCCGGCCGGGAAACCACCGAGGGCACGGTCTACACCGTCACCGGCGGCGACTGGGACGACCTGCTCGAGGTCGAGCACGACGACCGGATCGTCATCAACATGGGCCCGCAGCACCCGTCGACGCACGGGGTGCTGCGCCTGGTCCTGGAGCTGGAGGGCGAGACCGTCACCCAGGGCCGCGCGGTCATCGGCTACCTGCACACCGGTATCGAGAAGAACTGCGAGTACCGGACCTGGACCCAGGGCGTCACCTTCGTGACCCGCGCGGACTACCTGTCCCCGCTGTTCAACGAGGGCGCCTACTGCATGGCCGTCGAGAAGCTGCTGGGCGTCGAGGTCCCGCAGCGGGCCGAGCACCTGCGGGTGCTGCTCTGGGAGCTGAACCGGATCGGCTCGCACCTCGTCGCGCTGGCCACCGGCGGCATGGAGCTGGGCGCGCTGACCGGTATGACCTCCGGCTTCCGGGAGCGCGAGGAGGTGCTCCACCTGCTGGAGTTCCTCACCGGCCTGCGGATGAACCACGCGTTCATCCGGCCCGGCGGGCTCGCCCAGGACATGCCCGAGGGCTGGCAGGACAAGGTCCGCGACTTCGTGGCGGTCACGAACTCCCGGCTGCCCGACTACGACCGGCTGCTCACCGGGCAGCCGATCTGGCGCCAGCGCCTGGAGGGCGTGGGCTACCTGCCCGTCGACGGCTGCCTGGCCCTCGGCGCGTCCGGCCCGATCCTGCGTTCTGCCGGGCTGGCCTGGGACCTGCGCAAGCACATGCCGTACTCGGTGTACGACCAGTACGACTTCGAGGTCCCGACGGCCACCGAGGCCGACTGCTTCGCCCGCTACCGGATGCGTGTCGCCGAGATCCACGAGTCGCTGAAGATCATGGAGCAGGCGGTGACCAAGCTCGACGAGCTGGGGCCGGGCCGCGTCATGGTCGACGACCCGAAGGTCGCCTGGCCGGCGCAGCTGTCGATCGGCAGCGACGGCATGGGCACCACCCTCGAGCACGTCCGCAAGATCATGGGGCAGTCGATGGAGTCGCTGATCCACCACTTCAAGCTGGTCACCGAGGGCTTCCACGTCCCGCCGGGGCAGGCCTACGCGGCCGTCGAGTCCCCGCGCGGCGAGCTCGCGGTGCACGCCGTGTCCGACGGCGGCACCCGCCCGGTCCGCATCCACGTCCGGGACCCCAGCTTCGTGAACCTGCAGACGATGCCCGCGATGAGCGAGGGCGGTCAGGTCGCCGACGTCATCGCGGCCGTCGCCTCGATCGACCCCGTGATGGGAGGTTGCGACCGATGACGGTCCCCCCGCAGGAGAAGAGCCCGGTCTCGCCGGTCTTCGACGAGCTGACCCGGCAGCGCACGGCGGAGATCATCTCCCTCTACCCGGAGTCCCGGTCGGCGCTGCTGCCGCTGCTGCACCTGGTGCAGTCGGTCGAGGGCTACGTCAGCCCGGACGGCGTCCGCTACTGCGCCGAGGCCCTCGATCTCACCACGGCCGAGGTGTCCGCGGTCGCGA
Organism: Pseudonocardia sp. EV170527-09; assembly: GCF_008369905.1. Classification (NCBI taxonomy): domain Bacteria; kingdom Bacillati; phylum Actinomycetota; class Actinomycetes; order Pseudonocardiales; family Pseudonocardiaceae; genus Pseudonocardia; species Pseudonocardia sp. EV170527-09. Next base: position 28,710 of record NZ_VRMC01000007.1, on the reverse strand, counting down.
CGTTCTACACGATGTACAAGCGCTCCCCCTGCGGTGAGCACCTGGTGAGCGTCTGCACCAACACCCTCTGCGCGGCGCTGGGCGGCGACGACATCTACGCCCGCCTGCGCACGCAGCTGGGCACCGAGGACCGCCCGCTGGGTCACGAGGAGACCGCGGGAGAGCCCGGCACCACCGGGTCGATCACCCTCGAGCACGCCGAGTGCCTCGCGGCCTGCGATCTCGCCCCGGTGCTGCAGGTCAACTACGAGTACTTCGACAACCAGACCGTCGAGTCCGCTGTGGAGCTCGTCGAGGCACTGCGTCGCGGGGAGCGCCCGCAGCCCACCCGCGGCGCGCCGCTGACCGACCTGCGGACCGTCGAGCTGGAGCTGGCTGGGTTCACCGACGACGCCGCGGCCGTCGACACGACGGCCCGTGTCGAGGGCCCGTCCGGCGCGATCGAGTCGGTGCGCGGGGCCCGGATGGCCCAGGAGAACGGCTGGACCGCTCCCGCGCTGCCCGACGAGCCGCCGGCGATGCCCGCGCTACCGGAGAAGAAGTGATCGCATGAGCACCACCGAGCCCGTGCGCAAGCCGGACCCGATCACGCCCGTCCTGACCAGGCGCTGGCTGTCGCCGCGGTCCTGGTCGATCGACACCTACGAGCAGCTGGAGGGCTACACCTCCCTGCGGACCGCGTTCGCCGCCCATCCCGACCAGCTCATCCAGCTGGTCAAGGACTCCGGGCTGCGCGGCCGCGGCGGTGCCGGGTTCCCCACCGGCATGAAGTGGGGGTTCATCCCGCAGGACGACGGCAGCGGAAAGGGACCCGGCGCGAAGCCGAAGTACCTGGTCATCAACGCCGACGAGGGCGAGCCGGGTACCTGCAAGGACATCCCGACCATGATGGCCGACCCGCACGCGCTCATCGAGGGCTGCATCGTCACCAGCTACGCGATCCGCGCGAACTTCTGCGCGATCTACGTCCGCGGCGAGGCGCTGCACTGCATCCGCAGGCTGCGCGCCGCCGTCCGCGAGGCGAAGTCGAAGGGCTACCTCGGCCGCGACATCCTCGGCTCCGGGTTCGACCTGGAGATCGTGGTGCACGCCGGCGCGGGCGCCTACATCTGCGGTGAGGAGACGGCGCTGCTCGACTCGCTCGAGGGTCATCGCGGGCAGCCCCGGCTCAAGCCGCCGTTCCCGGCGACCGCCGGGCTCTACGCCTGCCCGACCGTCGTCAACAACGTCGAGACCATCGCCAGCGTCCCCGCCATCGTCAACGGCGGGGCGGCCTGGTTCCGCTCGATGGGGCGCGAGAAGTCACCCGGCCCGAAGATCTACTCGGTCTCCGGGCACGTCGAGCGGCCCGGCCAGTACGAGGCGCCGCTCGGCATCACGCTGCGGGAGCTCCTGGAGCTCGCCGGCGGGATGAAGGACGGGATCCCGCTGAAGTTCTGGACCCCGGGCGGCTCGTCGACACCGCTGTTCACCGCCGAACACCTCGACGTCCCGCTGGACTTCGAGGGCGCCGCCGAGGCCGGCTCCATGCTGGGGACGACCGCGGTGCAGGTCTTCAACGAGACCGTCTCGGTGCCGTGGGCGGTCATGAAGTGGACCGAGTTCTACTCCCACGAGAGCTGCGGCAAGTGCACCCCGTGCCGCGAGGGCACCTACTGGCTGGTCCAGGTGCTGCAGCGGATGGTGCGTGGCGACGGCACCTCGACCGACATCGACACCCTGCTCGACGTCTGCGACAACATCCTCGGCCGCTCCTTCTGCGCCCTCGGCGACGGCGCGACGAGCCCCATCACCAGCGCCATCAAGTACTTCCGCCAGGAGTTCCTGGACCTCATCGCGGAGCAGCCCGATGTGGACCGCCCGGAGCAGCTGGCGGACGTGGAGCTCGCGGAACGGACCAACGGAACAGCACTGACCGGAGCCCCCGCATGACGCTGACACCGGAGCGGAACGCCACCGAGGAGACACCCGTCCCCGAGGGCCACGTCCGCCTCACCATCGACGGCCAGGTCGTCGACGCCCCCAAGGGCGAGCTGCTGATCCGCACCTGCGAGCGCCTCGGCATCGTGATCCCGCGGTTCTGCGACCACCCGCTCCTCGACCCGGCAGGCGCCTGCCGCCAGTGCCTGGTCGAGGTGGAGATGGGCGGCCGGCCGATGCCGAAGCCGCAGGCCAGCTGCACCATGACCGTCGCCGACGGGATGGTGGTGAAGACGCAAGCCACCTCCGAGCGGGCCGACAAGGCCCAGCAGGGTGTGATGGAGCTGCTGCTCATCAACCACCCGCTGGACTGCCCGATCTGTGACAAGGGCGGCGAGTGCCCGCTGCAGAACCAGGCGATGGCGCACGGCCGGGCGGACTCGCGGTTCGTGGAGAAGAAGCGGACCTTCCCGAAGCCGCTGCCGATCTCCAGCCAGGTGCTGCTCGACCGCGAGCGCTGCGTGCTCTGCCAGCGCTGCACGCGCTTCTCCGAGGAGATCGCCGGCGACCCGTTCATCGACCTGCTCGAGCGCGGGGCGAAGCAGCAGATCGGGATCGCCGAGGACCAGCCGTTCCAGTCCTACTTCTCGGGCAACACGATCCAGATCTGCCCGGTCGGCGCGCTGACCAGTGCCGCCTACCGGTTCCGGTCGCGCCCGTTCGACCTGCGCTCGACCGCGGGGACCTGCGAGCACTGCAGCTCCGGCTGCTCGATGCGCACCGACTCCCGGCGCGGGACCGTGCTGCGCCGCCTCGCCGGCAACGACCCGGAGGTCAACGAGGAGTGGCTCTGCGACAAGGGCCGGTTCGCCTTCCGCTACACCGGTAGCCAGGGGCGCATCACCCGGCCGCTGGTCCGGCGCGCGGACGGCACCCTGACCGAGGCCTCCTGGACCGAGGCGCTGGCCGTCGCCGCGGAGGGGCTGCTCGCGGCCCGCTCGGCCGGCGGGATCGGCGTCCTGCCCGGGGGACGGCTGACCGTCGAGGACGCCTACGCCTACGCCAAGTTCGCCCGCGTCGTCGCCGGCACCAACGACATCGACTTCCGTGCCCGGCCGCACTCGGACGAGGAGCTGGAGTTCCTCGCCGCGCACGTCGTCGGCGGGACGCCCGAGGACTCGGTCACGTTCACCGCGATCGAGAACGCCCCGGCCGTGCTCACCGTCGGCACCGACCCGGAGGAGGAGTCGGGCATCGTCTTCCTCCGCCTGCGCAAGGCGTACCGGAAGAAGGGCCTGCGTCACTTCCAGGTCGGCCCGTTCACCAGCTACGGCGCGGAGAAGACCGGCGCCACCGTGCTGCACGCGGTGCCCGGCGCGGAGGCTGCGGTCGTCGCCGACCCGGGCGCCGACGTCGTCGCCGCGCTGGAGCAGCCGGGTGCGGTGATCCTGGTCGGGGACCGGGCCGCGGAGTCGCCGGGCCTGTACTCGGCGGTGTCCGCGCTCGCCGCCCGCACCGGTGCGGCGATCGGCTGGCTGCCGCGCCGGGCCGGGGACCGCGGTGCGGTCGAGGCGGGCGCGCTGCCCACCCTGCTGCCCGGCGGCCGGCTCGTCACCGATGCCGCCGCCCGCGCCGAGCTGGAGCAGGTCTGGGGCGCCCCCGTCCCGTCCGCCCCGGGCCGCGACGGCGACGCGATCCTCGCCGCTGCCGCGTCCGGTGAGCTGGCCGCGCTCGTGGTCGGCGGGGTCGACCCTGCGGACATGGCCGACCCGACGGCCGCGGCCCACGCCCTGGAGGCGGTCGGCTTCCTGGTCAGCCTGGAGATCCACACCTCGGCGGTCACCGAGCTCGCCGACGTCGTTCTCCCGGTCGCCCCGGACGCCCAGCGCTCCGGCGCCTACGTCAACTGGGAGGGCCGCCGCCGCGAGTTCGGCGTCGCGCTGGACGCGACCGGCGTGCTCCCGGACTGCCGGGTGCTCGACACCCTCGGCGTCGAGATGGACGCGGACCTGTTCACCCAGACCCCGGCCGCCGCGGCGGGGGAGCTGGAGCGGCTCGGCTCGCGCCGCCCCGGCGGCGTCGCACCGGATCACACGGCGGGCCGGGCCCGGCGTCCCGGCTACGGTCAGGCGGTCCTCGCCACCTCCCGCCAGATGATCGACGACGGCAGCCTCCAGGTCGACGAGCCCGCGCTCGCCGGCACGGCGCGGCGGCCCTACGTCAAGGTCAACGCGGCCACCGCGGAGCGGCTCGCGCTGGTCGAGGGCGCCGAGGCGACGGTCCGCACCGACCGCGGGGCGATCACCCTGCCGGTCGCGCTGACCGACCTGCCCGACGGCGTCGTCTGGCTGCCGGCCTGCTCGCCCGGCTCGCACGTCCGCCCCACGCTCGGGGTGGGCCACGGTGACCTCGTGACGGTCGGCCCGGCCGGGAACGGAAGCGCGTCGTGAACCTGTCCCAGGTGCCGCCCACCCCGGTGGACCAGCTCACGCACACCCAGGCGCTGCTCGCCGACGACCCGATCTGGCTGATCCTGATCAAGGTCGTCGGGCTGTTCGCGCTCGGCGTCGTGCTGACCCTGTTCATGATCAACTGGGAGCGCAAGGTCGTCGGCCGGATGCAGCACCGTCCGGGCCCGAACCGGACCGGCCCGGGCGGCTGGCTGCAGAGCCTCGCCGACGGTCTGAAGCTGGCGTTCAAGGAAGACATCATGCCGGCGATGGCCGACAAGAAGGTCTACTTCATCGCCCCGGTCATCTCGACGATCCCCGCGTTCGTCGCCTTCTCGGTGATCCCGTTCGGCGGCGAGGTGACGATCTTCGGCGAGCCGACGGTGCTCCAGCTCGTCGACGTCCCGGTCGGCGTGCTCGTGGTGCTGGCCTGCTCCTCGATCGGCGTCTACGGCATCGTGCTCGGCGGCTGGGCATCGGGCTCGCCGTACTCGCTGCTGGGCGCGCTGCGCTCGGCCGCCCAGGTCATCTCCTACGAGATCGCGCTGGGCCTGGCCGTGGTCGGCGTCGTCCTCTACTCCGGCTCGCTGTCCACCGCGACGATCGTCGGGGCGCAGGCGTCGGGCTGGTACTTCTGGCTGCTGCTGCCGAGCTTCGTGGTCTTCGTGATCGCGATGGTCGGCGAGACCAACCGGGCCCCGTTCGACCTCCCCGAGGCCGAGTCGGAGCTGGTCGGCGGGTTCCACACCGAGTACTCGTCGCTGAAGTTCGCGCTGTTCTTCCTCGCCGAGTACGTGAACATGGTGACCGTCTCGGCGATGGCGGTGACGCTGTTCCTCGGCGGCGGCATGTGGCCCTGGCCCCTGAGCTTCCTCAACGCCTACGGCTGGATGCAGTTCGTCGCCTTCATCATCAAGGTGCTGCTGTTCCTGTTCGTGTTCATCTGGCTGCGCGGGACGCTGCCGCGGTTCCGCTACGACCAGTTCATGAAGCTGGGCTGGAAGGTCCTGGTCCCGGTCATGCTGGTCTGGATCGTCGCGATCTTCGGCATCCGGGCCTTCGTCAACACCGGCTCGGACAACTACGTGCTGCTGCTGTCGCTGATCGGCTTCGTGCTGGCCGTCGTGCTGGCGGTGGCGTTCCTGCTGCCCGACCGGCAGACCGAGGCACCACCGGTCGAACCGGCGTCGGACTACCCCGTCCCGCCGCTGGACCTGGTAGTCCCCGACTCACCCCCGAAGCGTCGGAAGGCCGTCACGGCCGGAAAGGACGCGCGCTAGATGTTCGACTTCTTCAAGGGTTTCGGCGTCACCTTCTCGACGATGTTCAAGAAGGTCGTCACCGAGGAGTACCCCGAGGACTTCCCGCCGGCGGCACCGCGCTACCACGGCCGCCACCAGCTCAACCGGCACCCGGACGGGCTGGAGAAGTGCGTCGGCTGCGAGCTGTGCGCCTGGGCCTGCCCGGCCGACGCCATCTACGTCGAGGGCGGGGACAACACCGACGAGGCCCGGTACTCGCCGGGTGAGCGCTACGGCGCGATCTACCAGATCAACTACCTGCGCTGCATCGGCTGCGGCCTGTGCATCGAGGCCTGCCCGACGCGGTCGCTCACGATGACGAACTTCTACGAGCTGGCCGACGACAACCGGCAGGACCTCATCTACACCAAGGAGCAGCTGATGGCGCCGCTGCTGCCGGGCATGGAGCAGCCGCCGCACCCCATGCGCCTCGGCGACGACGAGCAGGACTACTACGTCTCCGGCCCGACGCTCGCGAAGGTCAGCGCGCAGGACCAGACCAAGGAGCAGGCGCGATGAGCACCACCGCGGTGCTCGCCCAGGCCGCGGGCGAGGTGAGCACCGGCGAGGCGGTCGCGTTCTGGATCCTCGGACCGGTGGCGCTGGCCGGCGCGCTCGGCCTGGTCTTCGCCCGGCACGCGGTGCACGCCGCGCTGCTGCTGGTCCTGACGATGTTCTCGATCGCGGTGCTGTACCTGGTGCAGTCCGCCCCGTTCCTCGGGTTCGTGCAGATCATCGTCTACACCGGCGCCGTGATGATGCTGTTCCTGTTCGTCCTCATGCTGGTCGGACGGGATTCCAAGGACTCGGTCATCGAGGTCCTGCGCGGGCAGCGCGCCGCGGCACTGGTGTTCGGCGTCGCGCTGGCCGCGCTGCTGGTCGGTGGGCTCGCCCGCGGCCTGACCAGCGTCACCCCGGCCGGGCTGGCGGCCGGCGGGCTCGGGTGGAACGGCAACGTCCCCGGCCTCGGCCGGCTGATCTTCACCGACTACCTGCTGGCGTTCGAGCTGACCGCGGCCCTGCTGATGGTCGCCGCGCTCGGCGCGATGGTGCTGTCCGGCTCGCAGAGCAGCCAGCACACCAAGATCGGCCAGCGGGCGACGGTGCTGAAGCGGCTGCGGGGTGAGCACGCCCGCATCTCCCCGCTGCCCGGCCCCGGCGTCTACGCGACGGCGAACTCCGTCGCGGTCCCGGCGATCCTGCCGGACGGCTCGATCGCCCCGGAGTCGCTGTCGGAGATCATCGAGTCGGTCGCGGTCGACGTGCCCGACACGACGACGCCGGACGCGCACGCGCTGACCGGCCGTCCCGCGCCCGACCGGACCGCCGCCTCCGGTGAGGCCGCCGAGACCGGGGAGCACCGATGAGGCCCGAGTACTACCTGCTGCTCTCGGCGCTGCTGTTCACCATCGGCGCCGTCGGCGTCCTGGTGCGGCGCAACGCCGTGGTCGTGTTCATGTGCATCGAGCTCATGCTGAACGCGGTGAACCTGACCCTGGTCACGTTCTCGCGCATCAACGGCAACCTCGACGGCCAGGTGATGGCCCTGTTCGTGATGGTCGTCGCCGCCTGTGAGGTCGTCGTCGGGCTCGCGATCATCACGGCCATCTTCCGCACCCGCCAGTCGTCGTCGGTGGACGACGCGAACCTCTTGAAGTACTAGGAGCGCGCAGGTGACCGTCCTTCTCGCACAGGCCGCCCCGCAGGCGACCGGCGCCGCCTCGCTGGCCTGGTTGCTGATCGCGCTCCCCGCAGCCGGTGCCCTCGTGCTCTTCCTCGCCGGACGGCGGGCCGACGCCTGGGGCCACTGGCTCGGCGTCGCGACCGTCGTCGGCGCCTTCGTCGTCGGTGTGACGATCTTCCTGCAGACCCTCGGCCTCCCCGCCGACGAGCGGCTGCGCGAGCGGTCGCTGTGGTCCTGGATGTCCTCCGGCGCGCTGGAGGTCGACTTCGGGCTCCGGATCGACACGCTGTCGCTGACGTTCGTACTGCTGATCACCGGGGTCGGGGCGCTCATCCACCTCTACTCGGTGGGCTACATGAGCCACGACCCGAACCGGCGGCGGTTCTTCGCGCAGCTGAACCTGTTCGTCGCCGCGATGCTGGTGCTGGTCCTCGGCAACAACTTCGTGATGCTCTACCTCGGCTGGGAGGGCGTCGGTCTGGCGTCGTACCTGCTGATCGGCTTCTACCAGGACCGGCCGTCGGCGGCGACGGCGGCGAAGAAGGCGTTCCTGATGAACCGGGTCGGCGACGTCGGCCTGGCGATCGCGATCTTCCTGCTCTGGCTGGAGCTCGGGACGCTGCAGTACGCGGAGGTGTTCGCGCGCATCGGCGAGGTCGGCAGCGGCACGGTCCTGGCGATCACGCTGCTGCTCCTGCTCGGCGCCTGCGGCAAGTCCGGCCAGTTCCCGCTGCAGTCCTGGCTCCCGGACGCGATGGAGGGCCCGACCCCGGTCTCGGCCCTCATCCACGCGGCCACGATGGTCACCGCGGGCGTCTACCTCATCGCCAGGGCCTCGCCGATCTACAACCTGTCGGAGACCGGACGGCTGGTCGTCGCGCTGATCGGTGTCGTCACGCTGATGATCGGCGCGATCATCGGCTGTGCCTACGACGACATCAAGAAGGTCCTGGCCTACTCCACGGTCAGCCAGATCGGTTACATGATCCTCGCCGTCGGGCTCGGGCCGGCCGGGTACGCACTGGGCATCCTGCACCTGCTGACCCACGGCTTCTTCAAGGCCGGGCTGTTCCTCGGCGCCGGGTCGGTCATGCACGCCATGAACGACGACGTCGACATGCGCCGGTTCGGCGGCCTGTGGCGCAAGATGCCGGTCACCTTCGTGACCTTCGGCCTCGGCTACCTCGCGCTGATCGGCTTCCCGTTCCTGTCCGGCTACTTCTCCAAGGACGCGATCATCGAGGCCGCGTTCGCGCAGGAGGGCTGGCAGGGCTGGGTGTTCGGCGGGCTCGCGACGCTCGCGGCCGGTCTCACCGCGTTCTACATGACCCGCCTGATGATCATGACGTTCTTCGGTGCGGAGCGCTGGCGCACGGTGCAGTCCACCGACGGCCGCGACTACCACCCGCACGAGTCCCCGGCGACGATGACCGTCCCGATGATCGTGCTGGCCTTCGGCTCCGTCTTCGGCGGTGGCGTGCTCTACGGGCTGATCCCGGAGTGGCTCGCCCCGGTGGTGGGGGAGCGCGTCGAGCTCGAGGGCGGTGCCCTGCCGCACGCGGTGATCCCGTGGCTGGTGGTCGGCGTCTCGCTGCTCGGTGTGCTGGCGGGCTACCTGTTCGTCGGACGCTCCCCGGTGCCGGTGCAGCGCCCGCAGCGGGTGTCGCCGGTCGTCGCCGCGGCCCGCGCGGACCTCGGCGCGAACGCCTTCAACGAGGCGTTCATCGAGCGGCCCGGCATCGCGCTGACCGGGCTGCTGGCCTGGTTCGACGACCGCGGCATCGACGGGGCCGTCAACGGCACCGCGTCGGCGTTCGGCGGCGGGTCCGGCCGCCTGCGCCGACTCCAGACCGGCTTCGTCCGGTCGTACGCACTCTCGATGCTCGGCGGGGCGGTCATCGTCGTCGCCGCGATGCTGGCGGTGAGGTTCGTCTCATGACTCCCCTGGACACGGCTCCCATCGTCCCCGGCTCCGGGGGCAACCCGTTCCTGATCGTCCTGCTGCTGGTGCCGGTGCTCGGCGCGCTGGTCATGTACCCGCTGCGTGCCAACACCGGGGCCGCCAAGGCGGTCGCGATGGCGACGGCGCTGCTCGAGCTGGTGCTCGTCGTCGTCGCGTGGGCGCTCTACTCCATCCCCGCGGCGCAGGCCGGCGCCCGGTTCCAGCTCGAGTTCTCGATGTCCTGGATCCCCGCCTTCGGCACGCACATCGCGTTCGGCGTCGACGGGATCGCGCTGGCGCTGATCGGGCTCACCGCGTTCCTGGTGCCCGGGCTGATGCTGTTCGCGTGGGCGGAGAAGCTGCCCGAGGGCCGCTCGGCCGCCGGGTACTTCGCGCTGCTGCTGGCGACCCAGGCGACGCTGGTCGGCGTCTTCGCCGCGACCGACGTCTTCCTCTTCTACGTGTTCTTCGAGGCCATGCTGGTCCCGATGTACTTCCTGATCGGCCGTTTCGGTGGGCCGCGACGGCAGTACGCGGCGGTCAAGTTCTTCCTGTACTCGCTGCTCGGCGGCCTGATCATGCTGGCGTCGCTGATCGGGCTGTTCGTCGTCAGCGAGCAGCAGCTGGGCCAGGGCACGTTCACCTGGGCCGAGCTGCAGGCGATGGCGTCGAGCGTGCCGGAGTCGACCCAGATCTGGCTGTTCCTCGGCTTCTTCGTCGCGTTCGCGATCAAGGCGCCGCTGGTGCCGTTCCACACCTGGCTGCCCGACGCGGGTGCCGAGGCACCGATCGTCGGTGCGGTGCTGCTGGTCGGCGTGCTCGACAAGGTCGGCACCTACGGCTTCCTGCGCTACCTGCTGCCGCTGTTCCCGCAGGCCAGCCAGGTCCTCGCGCCGCTGGTGCTGGTGCTCGCCGTCGCCGGGATCGTCTACGCCGCGCTGCTGGCGGTCGCCCAGACCGACATGGGCCGGTTCGTCGCCTACACCTCGGTGGCGCACTTCGGGTTCATCGCGCTCGGGGTGTTCGCGTTCTCCAGCCAGGCCTTCGCCGGCGCGACGCTGTACATGGTCAACCACGGTCTCTCGACCGGCATGCTGTTCGTGATGGTCGGCGTGTTGATCAGCCGCGGCGGCTCGCGCCTGATCGCCGACTACGGCGGCGTCGCGAAGATCGCGCCGGTGATGGCGGGCTGCCTGCTGCTGGCCGGGATGAGCTCGCTGGCGCTGCCCGGCACGAACTCGTTCGTCTCGGAGTTCCTGGTGCTGGTCGGGTCGTTCCCGAACCGGCCGGTGTTCACCGTGATCGCGACGGTCGGCATCATCTTCGCCGCCCTCTACGTGCTCTGGTTCTACCAGCGCACGATGCAGGGCCCGGTGCGCGACACCGCGGTCATGGCGGCGCTGGAGCGCGGTGGCGCGGGCGGCCCGGGGTCGATGATCGACCCGGCGGTCGCCGCGCAGCGCACGGGCTCCGGCTTCCCCGACCTCACGGCCCGTGAGATCGGCGTGCTCGCGCCGCTGATCGTCGCGATCGTGGTGCTCGGCTTCTACCCGGGCCCGGTGCTCGACCTGATCAACCCGTCGGTGACGGCGACGATGACCGAGCTCGGCCTGCCCGACCCGGTCGTCGCTGGAGGGATCGCTCGATGAGCTCGTTGGTTCTCCCCGCCCAGGTGGCCCCGATCGAGATGCCCGCGGTCGACTGGGCGGCCACCGCGCCGCTGTGGATCGTGTTCGCGGGTGCCTGCGTGTCGGTGCTGCTGGAGGCGTTCCTCCCGCGGCACCAGCGCTGGCCCGTGCAGGTTCTGCTGACCGGTCTGACCCTGGTCGCGGCGCTCGTCGCGCTGGCCGGGTACGCGCTCGGGTCCCCGGCCGCCGTGCTGACCTTCGGCACCGCCCTGTCGGTGGACGCGCCGTCGCTGTTCCTGTGGGGCACGTTGATCGTCCTCGCGATCCCCAGCCTGCTGCTGATCGCGGACCGGTCCGTGGAGCCGGGCGGGGTGTTCGTCGCCTCGGCCGCCGAGCGGGCCGCGGTCCGCTCCGGCGGCGGCCCGGCCACCCCGGTCGGCGGTGAGCACGTCGACCGCTCCTACGGGGCGCCCGACGAGGCGCCGACGATGCAGACCGAGCCGTTCCCGTTCGTGCTGTTCGCGCTCGGCGGCATGATGGCCTTCGTCGCGGCGAACGACCTGCTGACGATGTTCATCGCGCTCGAGGTCCTGTCGCTGCCGCTGTACCTGATGTGCGGGCTGGCGCGCCGCCGCCGGCTGCTGTCGCAGGAGTCCGCGGTCAAGTACTTCCTGCTGGGTGCGTTCGGCTCGGCGTTCTTCCTCTACGGCATCGCGCTGCTCTACGGCTACGCGGGCTCGGTGCGCCTCTCGGCGATCTCGCAGGCCGCCGCGGGCACCCTGGCCTCGGACACGCTGCTGTTCGCGGGTCTGGCGCTGCTGCTGGTGGGGCTGCTGTTCAAGGGCTCGGTGGCCCCGTTCCACACCTGGACCCCGGACGTCTACCAGGGCGCCCCGACACCGGTCACGGCGTTCATGGCGGCCTGCACGAAGGTCGCCGCGTTCGGCGCGATCGCCCGGGTGCTCTACGTCGGCTTCGGCAGCACCGTGTGGGAGTGGCGCGGCGTGCTGTGGGTGGTCGCGGTCGTGTCGATGGTCGTCGGCGCGGTGCTGGGGCTCACCCAGACCGACGTGAAGCGCATGATCGCCTACTCCTCGATCGCGCACGCCGGGTTCATCCTGCTCGGCGCGATGGCGCTGACCCCGCAGGGCACCTCGGGCCTGATGTTCTACCTGCTGGCCTACGGCTTCACGACGGTCGCGGTCTTCGGGATCATCTCGCTGGTCCGTACCGGCGACGGCGAGGCCTCGGACCTGGCGGCCTGGGCGGGCCTGGCGAAGCGGTCCCCGCTCGTTGCCGGGATCATGACGTTCCTGTTGCTCGCGCTCGCCGGGATCCCGCTGACCAGCGGTTTCACCGCCAAGTTCGCGGTGTTCTCGGCGGCGTCGGCGGACGGCATGGTGCCGCTCGTGGTGATCGCGCTGGTCGCGTCCGCGGTGGCCGCGTTCTTCTACCTGCGCATCGTGGTGCTCATGTACTTCTCCGAGCCCGCGGAGGACGGTCCGGCCGTCGTCGTGCCCGGGGCGTTCACCACCGTGGCCATCACACTGGGCACGCTGGCGACCCTCGTTCTCGGGATTCTTCCCACACCTGTCCTCGAATGGGCCGCCAGCGGCGCGTTCGCGGGCTGAGATTCGTACGCTGTGGGGGTGGAGACACAGAGCGTGGCCGGGATCCGGATGGCCGATCCGGTCCTGGCCGAGGCCACGGCGGACGGGCTGAAGCGGGTCGAGGACCTGCTGCACCGCGAGGTGCACAGCGACTACGAGTTCGTCACCGAGACCTCGTTGCACCTCATCGAGGCCGGCGGAAAGCGGTTCCGGCCGCTGTTCACGCTGCTCGCGGCCCAGGTGGGACCGCATCCCGAACGCGACGAGGTGATCACGGCGGCCGCCGTGGTGGAGCTGATCCACCTGGCGACGCTGTACCACGACGACGTGATGGACGAGGCGTCCATGCGGCGGGGCGCGGAGTCCGCGAACTCGCGCTGGGACAACTCGGTCGCGATCCTGACCGGGGACTTCCTGTTCGCGCACGCGTCGCGGCTGGTCGCCGACCTCGGCCCGGACGCGGTGCGGATCATCGCCGAGACGTTCGCCCTGCTGGTGACCGGCCAGATGCGCGAGACCCGGGGCCCCAAGGCGTCGGACGACCCGGTGCAGCACTACCTGCGGGTGGTCGCGGAGAAGACCGGGTCGCTCATCGCGACCTCGGGCCGTTACGGCGGCATGTTCTCCGGTGCGCCGACCGAGCACGTCGAGGCGCTGCGGACCTTCGGTGAGGTCATCGGGGCTGCGTTCCAGATCTCCGACGACATCATCGACATCGCGTCGCCGTCGGACGACTCGGGCAAGACGCCCGGCACCGACCTGCGCGAGGGCGTGCACACCCTGCCGATGCTCTACGCCCTGCGCGACGGCGACGACTCCGCCGACGCGCGCAGGCTGCGGCAGCTGCTGGCCGCCCCGATCAGCGACGACGACGAGGTGGCCGAGGCGTTGGAGCTGCTCCGCTCCGGTGATGCGCTGGTCAAGGCCCGCGAGACCGTCGCCGGGTACGCCGACCGCGCGCGTGCCGAGCTGGCGGTGCTGCCGCCGTGCCCGGCGATCGAGGCGCTGCGGACGCTGACCGACTACACGGTGGAGCGGGTGGGCTGAGCCGCCGGTGGGCGTCGCCGTCGCAGCAGGTCGACGGTGAACACCACCAGCGCCAGCCAGACGAGGGCGAACCCCGCCCAGCGGGCCGGGGCCATCGGCTGTCCGACGACCAGCACGCCCCACAGGAACTGCAGCGTGGGGTTGACGTAGAGCAGCACCCCGAGGGTCGTGAGCGGCAGCCGTCGCGCCGCGGCGCCGTAGAGCAGCAGCGGCAGCGCCGTCACCGGACCCGCGGACAGCATGAGCAGCAGGTGCCACGGCCCGTGCCCGGTGAACGTGCCGCCGCCGGAGAGCTCCAGGACGACGAGGAACACCGCGGCGGGTACGACGAGTACGAGGCCCTCCGCGGTCAGCCCGGCCGCGGCGGGCAGCGGCGCGGTTGCCTTGAACAGCCCGTAGATCCCGAACGAGCAGGCCAGGGCCATCGACAGCCACGGCACCGTGCCGTTGCCGACGGCGATGACCACGACGGCCGTCGCCGCCAGCCCCAGCGCGACCCACTGCGCGGGCCGCAGCCGTTCCCGCAGGACGAGGACGCCGAACAGCACCCCGACCAGCGGGGTCATGTAGTAGCCGAGCGCGGACTCGACGACCAGCCCCACCGAGACGCCCCAGATGAACAGACCCCAGTTCACCGCGATGAACACCGCGGCCGCGGCTGTCGCGAGCCACCCGCGGGGACCGAGCCCGCGCACGTCGCCCCAGCCGCGCAGCACGGTCAGCACCACCGCCATCAGCACGGCGGTCCACAGCACGCGGTGAGCGAGGACCTCCAGCGGCGCCGCGGGGTCCAGCAGCGGCCAGAACGCCAGGAACAGACCCCACAGCACGTACGCGCCGACGCCCGCGGCGAGCCCGGCGGGGTTCCGCTCACTCCGTTCGGGTGTGGTTCGTTCGGGGGAACGGGCAGCGGTCATGGTCGCTTCGGGTGGTGGGTCACGGGCACGATGATCCGGTACGGGTGTGCCACCGCGCGCGGTGACGGCGGGGCGGGCACGATCCGTGATACCAAGCACGGCGACAGCGGTCCGGGAGGGTCCCGGGCGGACGGAGGTCCGGCATGGGCTGGATGTGGGTACTGCTGGCGGTGCTCGTGGTACTCGTGGCGGCAGGGGTGCTGGTGTCCCGCCGCCGCGCAGGGGCCGTCGAGGGCGGTCCGGAGGCCACGGGTGCGCCCGACACGGTGGAGGCGTCCGACGGGCCCGGCCCGGGGAGCGGACCCGGGACCGTGGGGCTGTTCGACCCCGTCGGGGAGGCCGACCCGGTCGCCGCGGCCGGGGCGACCAGGGCGACCACACCGCCGTCGGACAGCGCACCGCCACCGTCCGCCGTGGCCGACGGTGCGGGGGAGCAGGTCGTCCCCCCGGCAGCCCACCCCGGGGTGACCGGCGACGTGCCGGCCGGCTCCGAGGCGCCCGGTCCCTCGCCGGCCGCCGCGGGCGGGACCGCCGCCGCGGGCGGGAGCGGCCCCACCGGGGCTGACGGGCCCGCGACGGACGGACCCGCGACGGAGGGACCCGCGACCGACGGCGCCGCTGCCATAGCCCAGGACGCCCCGGCCCACGACGACCTGGCCCACGGGCACGACAGCGCTGCTCACGACGAACAGGCCGAGGGTGATCTGGCCGAGAGCGGTCCGACCGAGGAGGCCCCGGCCGAGGACGGCCCGGCCGACGGCGACGCGGCCCAGGACGGCGCGGCAGCCCCCGCCGCACCGGTCGCGGAGGCACCGGACGGCAGCGCCGGAGCACCGGACGGTGCCACGGCCCCCGCGGTGCCCCTTCCCCGCCCCGAGAGCAACCCCGCGTCGCAGGACGGGTCGGCCGAGGACGACGACGAGCCGTCCGGCCGGCACGCCCTGCGCGACGACGTCGAACCGGCCCCGTTGCCCGAGCCGGCCCCCGCGTCGGACGACGACGGCCCGCCCGCACCGTTGCCGATCCCGTCGCGGACGCGGCAGCCCGCCGGTGGCTCGGCGCTGGCGGCGCTCGACTCCCTGATCATCGGCCCGTCGGCGGCGTCCGAGCCGCTGCCGCCCGGCGTGCGGCCCGGCCCGTACCCGGACTCGGTGCTCGCACCCGCCGACGGCGGCGACCCGCCCGAGACGCACCGGGTGAAGGTGCACAGCGGGTCGCGGCGGTTCCATCCGCCCGAGTCGCCGTACTACGTCCGTACGCGGGCGGACCTCTACTTCACCGCGGAGGGTGCCGCCCGGGCGGCCGGGTTCATCGCGTGGAACGAACGCCCCGGGGCCCGCTGAGCCCGGACACCGGTGGACGCACGACGGCCCCGGTACTCCCTGGAGGGAGTGCCGCGGCCGTCGTCGGTCGCGGGCCGGTCCTAGACGATGGTCCAGGTGTCGCGGCCGTTGAGCAGGGCCTGCAGGTCGGCGTCGGGCTTGGCGTCCTTGGCGGCCTGGACCTGGGCGCGTGCGGCGTCGTCGTAGGTGGGGCGGTCGGTGTTGCGGAAGACCCCGGTGACGGTGTGGGTGAGGTCCTGGTCCGAGAGCCGGGACAGGGCGAAGGCGAGCTCGTGGTCGGTCTGGTCGTGGACCACGATCGTCGCGGGGTCGACCGACGCGGTCTCGACGACGGCGAGGCCGAACCCGTCCTGGACGACCGCGTGCGAGCCGCGTCCGTCCTCACCCGGGGCGCCGAAGGTGATCGGCTCGCCGTGGGTGAGGGGGATGAGCCGGTTCTCGTTGTCGCCGCGGCGCAGGACGTCGAAGCTGCCGTCGTTGAAGATGGGGCAGTCCTGGAAGATCTCGACCAGGGCGGAGCCGCGGTGCTCGGCTGCGGCCTGCAGCTCGGCGGTGAGGCTCTTGCGGTCGGAGTCCAGGGCGCGCCCGACGAACGACGCCTCGGCGCCCAGCGCCAGCGAGATCGGGTTGAACGGGTGGTCGAGCGAGCCCATGGGGGTGGACTTGGTGACCTTCCCGACCTCGGAGGTGGGCGAGTACTGGCCCTTGGTCAGGCCGTAGATCCGGTTGTTGAACAGCAGGATCTTGATGTTGACGTTGCGGCGCAGCGCGTGGATGAGGTGGTTGCCGCCGATGGACAGGGCGTCGCCGTCACCGGTGACGACCCACACCGACAGGTCCTCCCGCGAGGTCGCCAGCCCGGTCGCGATGGTCGGGGCGCGGCCGTGGATGGAGTGCATCCCGTAGGTGTTGAGGTAGTACGGGAAGCGGCTCGAGCAGCCGATCCCGGAGACGAACACGGTGTTCTCGCGCTTGATGCCCAGGGTGGGCAGGAACTGGCGGACCGCGGCGAGAACGGCGTAGTCGCCGCAGCCGGGGCACCAGCGGACCTCCTGGTCGGAGGTGTAGTCCTTCGCGGTCTGCTTCGCGTCCGTCGTCGGGACCCCGTCGAGGCCGCCGATGGACGGCAGACCGAGATCGGTGGCGGTCATGCCTGCGCTCCAGTGGTCTCGTTGGCGGGCCGTGGGGTGGTGTCGGCCGCGGACTCCGGGTGCTTGCCGGTGAGGTAGTCCAGGAACACGTCCTGCAGCTCCTCGGCGCCGAAGGGGAGCCCGGCGACCTTGGTGTAGCTCTTGACGTCGACCAGGTGGCGGGCGCGCAGCAGCATGGCGAGCTGGCCGAGGTTCATCTCGGGGCAGAGCACCGTGCGGTAGCGGCCCAGGATCTCGCCGAGGTTGGCCGGCATCGGGTTGAGGTTGCGCAGGTGCACGGTGGCGACCGAGTGGCCGAGCTTGCGCACCCGCCGCGCCGCGGCGTTGATCGGGCCGAAGGTCGACCCCCAGCCGACGACGAGGAAGTCCGCGTCGCCGTCGGGGTCGTCGACCACGAGGTCGGGCACCTCGATGCCCTCGATCTTGGCCTGGCGCAGCCGGACCATGCGGTCGTGGTTGTCGGGGTCGTAGGAGATCGAGCCGCGCCCGTCGGCCTTCTCCAGCCCGCCGACGCGGTGCTCCAGACCCGCGGTGCCGGGGATCGCCCACGGCCGGGCCAGGGTCTCGGGGTCACGCAGGTAGGGCCAGAACTCGCCGGACCCGTCGGGGGCGTTGGGCTCGGTCGCGAACCCCGGGTCCACCGTCGGCAGGGTCTCGACGTCGGGGATCTTCCACGGCTCGGAGCCGTTGGCCAGCGCGCCGTCGGACAGCAGCATCACCGGGGTGCGGTAGCGCACCGCCATCGCGGCGGCCTCGACCGCGGCGATGAAGCAGTCGCCAGGGGTGCAGGGGGCGATCACCGGGAGCGGGGCCTCGCCGTTGCGCCCGTGCAGGGCCTGGAGCAGGTCGGCCTGCTCGGTCTTGGTGGGCAGCCCCGTCGAGGGGCCGCCGCGCTGCACGTCGATCACCAGCAGCGGAAGCTCCAGGGCCACGGCCAGGCCGATGGTCTCGGCCTTGAGCGCGATCCCCGGACCCGAGGTGGTGGTGACGCCGAGCGCGCCGCCGAACGCCGCGCCCAGTGCGGCGCCGACGCCGGAGATCTCGTCCTCGGCCTGGAAGGTGGTCACGCCGAAGGCCTTGTGCTTGGACAGCTCGTGGAGGATGTCCGAGGCCGGGGTGATCGGGTAGGTGCCCAGGAACACCGGCAGGCTCGTCGTGCGCCCGGCGGCGATGATCCCGTAGGCCAGCGCGACGTTCCCGGTGATCTGCCGGTAGGTCCCCGGCGCCAGCCGGGCCGGGGCGACCTCGTAGGTGACCGCGAACGCCTCGGTCGTCTCGCCGTAGGCGTGCCCGGCGCGGAAGGCCAGGATGTTGGCCTCGGCGATGTCGGGCTTCTTCGCGAACTTCTCCCGCAGGAACCGCTCGGTCGACTCCGAGGGCCGGTGGTACATCCACGACAGCAGACCCAGGGCGAACATGTTCTTCGCCCGCTCGGCGTCCTTCTTGGACAGCCCGGTCTCCTCCAGGGCGCCCCGGGTCAGGGTCGCCATCGCGACCCCGTGCACCGCGTAGGGCTCCAGTGAGCCGTCCTCGAGCGGGTTCGCCGCGTACCCGACCTTGGTCAGGTTCCGCTTGGTGAACTCGTCGGTGTTCACGATCAGCACGCCGCCGTGGGGCAGGTCGCCGATGTTGGCCTTCAACGCCGCCGGGTTCATCGCCACCAGCACGTCCGGGCGGTCCCCCGGAGTGAGGATGTCGTAGTTCGCGAAGTGCAGCTGGAACGACGACACCCCCGGCAGCGTCCCGGCAGGAGCCCGGATCTCCGCGGGGAAGTTCGGCAGCGTCGACAGGTCGTTGCCGAAGTTCGCGGTCTCGGAGGTGAAGCGGTCACCCGTCAGCTGCATGCCGTCACCGGAGTCGCCGGCGAACCGGATGACCACCCGGTCGCGCTGCACGACCTCGGAGTCGCGTGCCTCGACGGGAGTGTCGCTGGTCGTCATGGGCTGATGGTCCCCAGTTCGGCGTCGAATTGTCCCTCGATACATCGAGGTTAACTCCCGGTTCGTCCCCCTGTCCGGAGACCCGGGATCACGTCACATAACCCGGATTACGTTCGTCACTTCCTGCTGATCTTCTTCTGCAGCGCCGCGACGCGTTCCGCGAACGCCTCGGAGTGCACGGTCTCGGCCTGGGCGCGGACCTCGATGTCGGTGGCGTCGGCGTGCGCGTCGAGTCGGGAGGTGATCCGCATCGTCGCCTTGGTCGTGACGATCAGGTCCCGCGGCGCGGCGGCGGCCCGGCCCGCGAGCTCACGGGCGCCGGCCATCAGGTCCTCGTCGCTGTCGTAGGCACGCCAGACCAGACCGACGCGCTCGGCCTCGCGGGCGTCGAGGACGTCGCCGAACAGGGTCATCGCGGCGCTGCCCTGGGCGCCGAGAGCGCGCTGGGCCATCCACGTGTAGCCGCCGCCGGGGTGCAGGCCCAGCTGCATGAAGCGGACGTCGAACCGTGCGGTCGGGCCGGCCAGCCGGACGTCGCAGGCCAGGGCGAGGTTGATCCCCGCGCCGACGGCGGCGCCGTTGACCGCGGCCAGGGTCGGCAGCGGGGAGGAGGCGATGGCGAGGAACCCGGAGTAGACGCGCTTGAGCGTCGCCGGGTCGGCCTGCTGCAGCTCCGCGAGGTCGCCGCCCGCGCAGAACGCGGGCGCCCGACCGGTGACGACGATCGCGCCGACCGAGTCGTCGGCGTTCGCGGCCTCGACGGCGGCGACGAGCTTCTGCGACAGGTCCAGGTTCAGCGCGTTGCGTCGTGCCGGGTTCGAGACGGTGAGCACCGCGACACCGTCGGTGACCTCGGTCCGGACCTCTGTCGTGACATCGCCGTCGCTCATGGGCCCGACTCTTCCACGCCGGGTCGGCCTCCCGCACGTGACGGGGTGCCCCGGGCCGGGCCCGGGTCACACCCGGGAACGCGCTGCCCGGTTCGTCCGTTGAGGAAGGTGAGCCCCGCAGGACCGCACGGAAAGGTGACCCCGGCGTGCACAGCCACATGAACGGTCTGAAGACGGCCGTCCTCCTCGGCGCGATGAGCGCCCTGATCCTCGCGATCGGCGGGGTCCTGGGCGGCCGCGGCGGACTGGTCATCGCCCTGGTCGTCGCGTTCGCGGTGAACGGGTGGGCCTACTTCAACTCGGCGAAGATGGCGCTGCGGTCGATGCACGCCCAGCCGATCACCGAGGCCGAGTACCCCCAGCTGTTCCGGATCGTCCGCGAGCTCAGCCAGCGGGCCCGCCAGCCCATGCCGTCGCTGCACATCAGCCCGACCGACGCACCCAACGCGTTCGCCACTGGCCGCAACCCACGGCACGCCGCGGTGTGCGTGACCACCGGTCTGCTGCACCTCCTCGACGAGCGCGAGCTGCGCGCGGTCATCGGCCACGAGCTCAGCCACGTCTACAACCGCGACATCCTGATCTCCTCGATCGCCGGAGCGCTCGCCTCGGCGGTGTCGTTCCTCGCGAACTTCGCGATGTTCGCCTCGATCTTCGGCGGCAACGACGAGGACCGCCCGAACCCGATCGCGATCATCCTGGTCGCGCTCCTCGGCCCGATCGCGGCCGGCGTGGTGCAGATGGCCGTCAGCCGGTCGCGGGAGTACCAGGCCGACGCCTCGGGGGCCGAGCTCACCGGGGACCCGTTGGGCCTGGCCTCGGCGCTGCACAAGCTCAAGTACGGCACCGCGGCCGCCCCGCTGCCTCCGGACCCGCAGCTCACGGCGCAGTCGCACCTGATGATCGCGAACCCGTTCCGGCCCGGCGAGAAGATGGCGAGGTGGTTCTCCACCCACCCGCCGATCGAGGACCGGATCGCGCGGCTCCAGCAGATGGCCCGCCGCTGACCGGACCGTTCCGGGGGAGGTTGCGCGACCCCGGGTCGCTGTTCCGTAACGGTTCGGGGTGCCGGGAGCGATGAAGCTCTCAGAGCAGAGCTCCCCCTGCGGAAGAGGACCCATGAGCGAGACCCCGTCCCAGAAGCCCCGCCACGCGCTCACCGACACCGGTGAGACCCCGTCGGTGCCGCTCCAGGGTGGCCCGGTCGAGGTCCCGTCACCGGCCCGCCCGGGTGACGACGTGGTCACCGAGGCCGGCCCGGACGAGCAGGTCGCGCTGCCGTCGGCCCGACCGTCCTCGGACACCGACACCCCGGTCGCGCCGAGGGTCGCCGATGCGGACGCCACGACCCCCTCCGACCCGGCCCCGGACCCGGACCCGGACCCCGATGCTCCGGCCGCACCCACCCCCGCCGCGGGGACGACGCCGCCGGAACCCCGCTCCTCCCGCCCCGTGGCGCCGCACACCGCGCCGGGCGGCGGGTCCTCCGACGACGCACCGACCACCGCGCTGCCCGTCGTCCCGCGCCCCCGCGACGCACCCGGTCCCGGCGGTCGGCGTCCCGGCCACGTCCCGCCACAGCAGGTCCCGGGCGGCTACGTCCCCGGCCACGTTCCGCCCCGCCAGGCCCCGGGCGGTCAGGTCCCCGGTCAGTACGCCCCGGCGGGCCCGCGACACCCGGCCCGCCCGCCCACGGCCCGGCATCCCCTCACGGGCCGGCACCCGGCGGGCCGGCGCCCGCCCGTGCGGTTCCCGTCGGGGCCCCCGGCCCAGGCCGCCCCGCGGCACCCCGAGCCGGTCCACCAGGCACCGCTTCCCGAGCCGGTCCGTCAGGCCCCGCTCCCCGAGGGTGGCGCGACCCGGACCTCCGGTGGGTTCCGGCTGCCCGACTTCCCGGCTCGCACCCGGCCGATGCTGGCGGCCGTCCTGGGTGCCGCGGCCGCGGTCGTCCTGGCTCTCGGCATCGTCGCCGGGGTCACCGGTACCTCGGACGCGTCCCCTGCGCCGGCGCCCGCCCCGGTGTCCACCCCCTGACCGATCTGTTTGTATCCCGGCCGTGGGGATCTCCTGGGACGACTACCGCAACCACGACGCCGTCGGGCTGGCCGCGCTCGTCGCCGCGGGTGAGGTGAGCGCAGCCGACCTGCTGGAGGCCGCCGTCGCCCGCGCCGACGCCGTCGAGCCGGGCATCAACGCCATCCGGCTGCGGCTCGACGACGCCGCCCGTTCCCGCGCACGCGGCCCGCTGAGCGGGCCGTTCGCGGGTGTCCCGTTCCTGGTGAAGGACCTCGCCCAGCACATCGCCGGGGTCCCGACGGCGTCCGGTTCCCGCCCGCTCGCCGACCGCCCGCGACCCGAGACGTCGACGGTGGTCCGGCGCTGGACCGCGGCCGGGTTCGTGGTGTTCGGACGGACGGCCACGCCCGAGTTCGGGGCCGTGCCGTCACCGAGCCCGCGCTCGGCGGGCCGACCCGCAACCCGTGGGACCCCGCCCGCACCCCCGGCGGCAGCTCCGGGGGGTCCGCCGCGGCCGTCGCCGCCGGGATCGTCCCCGCGGCCGGCGCGAGCGACGGCGGTGGCTCCATCCGCATCCCGGCCGCCGCCTGCGGGCTGTTCGGGCTCAAGCCCGGCCGCGGCGTGACACCGTCGGGGCCGGACGTCGCGGAGGGCTTCCACGGCGCGGCGGTACAGGGCGTGCTGTCGCGGACCGTGCGGGACTCGGCCGCGCTGCTCGACGTGACGGCCGGGCCGGAACCGGAGGGTCCCTACGTCGTGCGCCCGCCGGAGCGCCCGTACGCCGACGCCGTCCGGGACGACCCGGCGCCGCTGCGGATCGGGCTGGCCACCGCGTCGCCGCTGGGTACCGAGGTCGACCCGGAGGCGGTGGCTGCGGCCACCGACGCCGCCGAGCTGTTGACCTCGCTCGGGCACGTCGTGGAGGAGTCCGCCCCCGCCCTCGACGGCCGGGCGCTGGCCACCGACTTCCTCACCACCTGGTTCTCCACGATCTCGGCCCAGGTGGCCTCGGCGCGGGCGCTGTCCGGCTGCGGCGACGACGCCTTCGAGACGGAGACGCGGGTGATGGCCGCGATCGGGCGTGCCACCCCGGCGCCGGACTACCTCGCCGCGCTCGCCCGCCGCCAGGACCACACCCGCGCACTGGCCACGTTCCACGAGCGCTACGACCTACTCCTCACCCCGACCCTGGCCCGGCCGCCGTGGCCGATCGGGGAGCTGGGGCTGCCGGCCGCGGCCCGGATCGGGGCGCAGGCGCTGCTGCGGACCGGCGCGTCCGGCCTGTTCGGACGGCTCGGGCTGGTGGAGAGCCTGGTCGACGCCAACTTCGCCCCGGTGCCCTTCACCCAGCTGGCGAACCTGACCGGGCGGCCCGCGTCGTCGGTGCCGCTGTACCGGACGGCGTCCGGGCTGCCGCTGGGCGTGCAGTTCGTCGGGCGGCCGGGCTCGGAGCCGCTGCTGCTGGCGCTGGCGGCGCAGCTGGAGCGGGCGCGGCCGTGGGCGCACCTGCTGCCGGCGACTCCGGCCTAGACGAGCCGGGCCAGGCCACGGTGGGCCAGGCCACGCCGACGGTCGCCCTGAACACCGACGTCGGGTACTGGCCGGACGCCGTCGACCAGATCCGGACGTTGGTGGATTCCGCGCTCGGTCGTGCCGGTCTGTACCCGGCACGACCTGAGCCTGGGTTTCCGCAGCTCAGGGCCGGTTGGTCACCGGTAGTTGGTGAACTGCAGCGCGATGCCGAAGTCCTTGGACTTGAGCAGCGCGATGACGGCCTGCAGGTCGTCCTTCTTCTTGCCCGAGACGCGCAGCTGGTCGCCCTGGATCTGCGCCTGGACGCCCTTGAGCTTCTCGTCGCGGATGGCCTTGCTGATCTCCTTGGCCTTGTCCTGCGCGATGCCCTGGAGGATCCTGCCGCTCGCCTTGTAGGTCTTGCCGGAGATCTGCGGCTCATCGGCCTCGAACGCCTTCAGGGAGATCTGCCGCTTGATCAGCTTCTCCTTGAAGACCTCGATCCCGGCGAGCAGCCGCTCCTCGGTCTCCGACTCGAAGGTCAGAGCCTCCTCGCCGGCCCAGGCGATCGTGGTGTTGGTGCCGCGGAAGTCGAAGCGCTGCGACAGCTCCTTCGCGGCCTGGTTCAGTGCGTTGTCGACCTCCTGGCGGTCCACCTTGCTCACGACGTCGAACGACGGGTCGGCCATCGTCTCTCCTCCGGGTCGGTCGGGGACCCCTCGGCGGGGTCGTTCAGGTCGTGTCGTATCCTCGTTTACGCACTCAGCGAGACCGAGATGCACCCCGGCTGGTTGCCCGAGCGGCCAAAGGGAGCGGACTGTAAATCCGTCGGCGTAGCCTTCCCAGGTTCGAATCCTGGACCAGCCACAGCAGGTGAAAGAGACCCCCGACCAGCGGAAACGCTGGAACCGGGGGTCTTTTTCGTTGTCCGGGTGTGTCCGGGGATCTACGGCCGAATGCGGCCGTCTGTGGGCCCTCCGTGGGCCAAGCCCACACGGCGGTCGATGGCTTCGAGGGTCCCGGCGGACCGTCGCGGTACGGCCGGGACTGGGAGAGTGACAGAGTGACAGCCCCACCGAGCCTGTCACTCAGACTGTCCTTCTTGTTTGTGCTGGTCAGGGCTGGTGTAGTGACGGAGTGACAGAAGAAGAGTGGGGAAGCCCGACCACTTACAAGTTCCCGCCTACTCCTGACATCGAGAACGCCTACCGGTCAGCATCCGTGGCCCTGGCCGCGTTGCTCCCGTCGACCGCCCCGGACTTCGATAGCTCCGGCCACGTGCTCGAACTGCTCTCGCAGTGGCCCCACTTGGTTCGAGAGGCCGAACTTGCCGTCACCGCCCAGATCGGCCCCCGGGTTTCCTGGATCGGCCCGGACTGTGACGAGAGCTGGAACCTGGTCGCAACCGGTGTCGACCTTGGCGGTGGGTACCAAGACTTCGGTGAGATCGACATCGGCGCGGATGCCTTGAAGGGCGAAGACGGAAGCTGGGCAGACAGCGCTCTGGGTAAGGCCGGGCTCATCTACAAGCGGGAGTGCAAGTGGGACTTCCCGCCGGATAAGGCTGGAATCTGGCTGGTGATGCTGGCTCCGGCCTCGGCCTACGCTGCCGAGGAGGAGGGCTTCTCGGTCTTCAGCGGCCGTCTCACCGGTTTCGTCATCGTGCACGACCGTGACGACGACGGCGATTACGAGACCGTCGCCCATATCTGGACTGCAGTGGCCTGGCGACGCCGGGGAATCGCTCGACGCCTCCTGGTCGAGGCACGCTCCCGTTTTTCCATCACCGCGTTCGAAGAGCCTTACACTAACGACGGATCTGCGCTTATCGACGCCTCACGGGACAGCTGAGACAGCGTGGGGTGGCGTCGGGGGGTCACCGTGCCGCCCGGGCGGCCTCGCTGTTCTTCGCGAAGTTGGCGGCGAAGTTGGCCCACCACTCGCCGGGCGGGACTTCCTGCGCCGCGACCGCGAGACGCTTTCCGGTCTCGGTCACCACGGCCGCTGCCATGGAGTCAACGAACGGTTGAACCTGCTGGTTGCCCTGGGCCTGGCACTCGCGTGCGGCGAGTAGGCAGTCGATCTTGTCGGCGTCGCGGGAGCAGCGTGCCTCTGGCGTCGCCGTCGGTTCCTTCGCACGCTCGTGCTCGTCGATCAGGGCGGCGATGTGCTCGGCGAGGACCGGCGGCAGCTCCGCCACCTGGTCGTGGGCGACATCCTGAGCCGGGGGCGTCCGCACGTACGGCTTCCCCACGCTGGGGACGTCACCGATCCGGGTCTCCGGCATGTCGTGGAACAGGCCCAGTGCTGCCGCGCGGTCTGCGTTTGCGCCTTCGAGAGTGGCAATGACGTAGGCGAGAATTCCCACACGGAAGCTGTGCTCGGCTACCGATTCGGGATTCTTGATTCCTGCGAGCAGCCACCCGGAGCGGGGGAGTCGCTGAAGCTGGCCGGCCTCGTATGCGAACTTGGCGACAGCGTGCATTTCGTTGCTCAAATCGCACTCTCCACGAGGTAGGCCACCTGCTCCATGCGCTGTCGAACCTTACCGGTCAGACCAGCCTCGTCGCTAAGCGCGATCTCCACCGCCCGGCCGATGTGCCTCGCCTGCTCAGAGCTGCGGAGCAGGTCTCGCCGTGCCCTCAGTAGCGCCCACAGGGCATGCGCGCACAGCTCCCGGTAAGGGGCCGTTGCAACCCCAGTCACGAGCGACGCCAGGAGCCGGTCCCCGGACCACGTCGCCCGCTGACTGACCATGTCTCGATCGTCGGTCCAATACGTGTCGTGCTCGCCAACCCAGTAGGCCCAGTAATTGAGATTCGCGGCGATGAGGTCGTCGCTCGCCAGTCCCTGGTCGATGAACCGGCGCAGCGGATCCAGGTCGCCGGAATGGGCACTTGCGACGGCCTGGGAGCGAGCCACAGCCCATGACGGGGACCACGCGCTCAGGTCGGGTATGGCTCGGGTATCGCTGGTCGTCTGCTGCCGGAGCCACCCCTGCGTGGAGCTGTTCGACGCGACCAAGAACTTCACCTGCCGACGCAACATGGCCGTCCGCTCGGTGCCGGTTCCAGCCTGGTCCGCAGCATCACACAGGTCCTGAGCGACGGCGTCCTGCACCGTGCTGGGCACGTACAGCCGGGTGCGGATCTCGCTGAGCTGCCGGGGGACCTCGCCGGTGAGCGGCCAGGCGAGCAGCTCGGTCAGGGTGCGGTCGGGAACGATGACCGACAGCGGGTGCTCAGGGCTCCCGACAGTCGCCAGCTCTCCGTAGATCGAGTCCGCCACGAGTGCCTTCTCGAATACGACGAGGAGCGAAGGGTCCGGGTTGTGGGCCCGGAGTCCTCGGTTGACGCGCTGGATCTCCGCGAAGCTCGCATTGACCAACGGGCGCCGACCCGACTCCCACGCCTGCAGGGTGCTGACGCCCACGCCGAGCTGCTCGGCGAACCCCTCCTGAGTGAGTCCGACGCGGCCACGGATGGCGCCCAGAACGGCCCCTCCGAGTCGCCCGATCAGCTCACTCGCACCGGGAGTAGGGGTTCGGTCCTTCACTCCGTGCTTCCTCACGTTCGGCCGCGTCGAACTCGTACTTGTGGTCAGGGGTGTCTGCCCTGACCTGGCAATACCGTTCTGGTTGTCCGACAGACGATAGGCACTGGGCCCCGGCGACGGGGATGAATCGGAGAATCCGTGAGTAGCAGCTATCTCTTGGCCTCGACCGCCTCGACCGCCTCGACCCTCTCGCGTAGCTCGGCGACCTCGCCTTGGAGGCGAGCCACGATCCTGCGCAGATCCTCGGGAGCGTCGTCCGGCAGTGCCCGGACGAACGTCCCGCGACCGGCGGCGGACTCCAACACCCCCGCGTGCTGCATCTCCTTCACTGCGGCGTGTGCAGTCAGCTCGGCGACGCCGTAGTGCTCAGCGAGTGCCCGCAGGGACGGAATCTTGGCCCCCACCGGGAACTCGCCCGCTCGGATGCGTCGGACGAGGTCCGACCTGACCTTTGCGCTCAGCGACTGAGCGCCTCCCTGATCGACCGCCACCAAGCCACGGTAGCGGCCAGCTAAGCCACCGCACAGCACCACAAACGCCCCTTGACATATCGAACACCACAGAGCACCTTAGTGTGCACTGATGCAATCGAGAGGATGGCAGATGTACACCGAACGCCGCGACATGGCCGCGCTCCGACGGCTCGATAGCGCGCCCGAGGGCTGGGCTCCTGACGGCCTGACCTCGGACGTCATTGACGCGCTGTTGGGCAACGAGATCGCTCGGGTGCACGAGGTTCCGAGCCTGCCCACCGCACAGGTTCTCCACCTGCCCCGCCGCGCCAGGCATCTCATCGGAGGTGAGGCGGCGTGATGCGGGTCGTGGGTGCGCACCGTCGTCGGGTGCTGGACCAGGTGCGAGGCGAGTTCTGGCACCGGTTCGGTGCCGGGGCGGCGGGGGTCGAGGCTGCCGAGGCGTTGAGTGGCGCGGTCGTGGGGTGGCGGGAGTGGCGTCGTCTGCGTGTGAACGGCGCTTATCTGTCGGCGGTGGTGGAGGTCGTGGCGGCGCGGGAGCGGGCGGAGCTGGTTCTGCTCGGCGCTGAGGAGCCCCCGGTGGGTGCGCGGTGAGCGCCCGGCTGGATCGGTCGGTGGAGCGTGCGGCGGCGAAGGCGGCGCAGGAACGTCCGGTGCGGCTCGTTCGGCCCGGGTGGTGGATCTACGCCTACGGACCCGCAGGTGGGGCGTGGACGGAAGTCGTGGCGATCGAGTGGCGGCCGCAGGGGCAGGTGCGGGTGCGGCTGCGCCACCTCGACGGCAGCGCCGGTGTGGTGGAGACCGAGCGGTCGGCGCCGATGTCGTATCTGACCGCGGGCACGGCGCGGCGGGTCGGGATCACCGGGGGTGGTCGGTGATGGCGTGGCAGCCGAGCGAGCTGGTCGTGGTGACGCGATTGGCCGGGCGGAAGGTGACCGCGCACTGCGAGTTGGTGGCGATGGCGCGGTTGCGGCCGGGGGATCTGTTCCTGGGGCTGAACCCGGGGCAGCCGGTGATGCGGGTGCAGGTGGCGCGGTCGGTGCCTTCGGGTGCGCTGGCGGTGTTCGACGAGTCGGGTACTGCGGATCAGCGGTGGGCCGCTGTGCGGCGCGGGGATGTCGAGCCCGGTGCGAAACCGGGTGAGGGGTTCTTCCCTCGTTCGACGGTGCGGGTGACGTCGGTCAAGCGGGTCCTGCGCTTTACGCGCTGACCCCGCGGGTGCGGGCCGGTCGGGACCGGACGGGCGCACCCACATGATCCACATAGGACAGACGAGATGAGGAGCAGGGCGATGGGTTGGTTGTCGAGTACGGCCAGGGGCGGGGCCCGGG